>JAPLSR010000361.1 GCA_026398545.1 Candidatus Sumerlaeota bacterium
CTAAGGCGGGAATGTTCACACCGCGAGATATCAGGTTCCCCGTTTTCGCCATCACCTTGTCAAGGGTGCGTTGAATCCCGTCAAAGATGGATTCAATAAGTCCCGGACCCAGTTCCACATTCAGCGGCTGATTGGTGGAGACGACCCGCTCGCCCGGTCCGATGCCCGCCGTGTCCTCATATACCTGAATTGAGGCACGGTCGCCATGGAGCTCAATAATTTCCCCCACAAGCCCCATCTCCCCCACACGTACCACATCATACATCTTAGCCCCCTGCATCCCTTTCGCCACAACAAGGGGACCAGACACCCGGACGATTTCACCTCTGAGTTCTTCCATTCATGCCCACCTGAATTATTGATTCATTGAGTCATTGATTCATTGATTCATTTATAAATACCAAATTACTCAATGATTCAATCTCTCAATGACTCAATCACTCAATGACCCAATCACTCAATCACTCAATGACTCAATCACTCAATGACTCAATGACTCAATCACTCAATGACTCAATCATTTTACACCTTATCCATGATATTGGAAATGCCGACCGCCTTTTCCACGATGTTCGAAATTTCCTCAAGTCCCATCTTTTTCCTTGAACGGCAGCTCGGGATTTTCATGAGGAGCATCTTCTTCATTGCAGGTTTTAATTCCTCACCCAGCATGCCGGCAACTTCGTCCGTCAGAAAAACAACGGCATATTTTTTCGGACCGATTTCCTTAAGTGTTGAAAATGCCGTCTCACGGGTCTCAGCGACGTAACAATCCATCCCCAGTGAGCCAAATCCCAGAACCGTATCATGGTCAGCCACGAGTGCCAGCTGTTCAGACATGATATGTCATCACCCTCTTTCGCAAGTCTTCCAGAGGAAGGCTATTCTTTTTGGCGACCATTATCAGCCGTATGAGACCTATCTCATACAACCGTGTCACCATATAGGCGATTATCGGCTCAGGTCCAAATGTGATATATCGTGCTGGTGTGAGTTGTTCCATAAGAAGGTGTGTCTTTTCCACCTCCAGCATGGTCAGCGTCCCTTCAGTCTGATATTCCTCAAGCGATTTGACCACCATGTTGTTATAAGGCGTATGTTCAAAAATCCGCCCCAGCTCGCGGATGTTGGTCTCCCATGTGTTTTTAAAAAATGACATGGGCAGTTCCCCATTGGGAATGAAAAATTGCTCGAACTGCTCCTTTGAACGCCCTGAGATGCGGATGCGGACAAAGGTGTCAACGTTCGCAGTATCTATCAGATGGCGAAAATAGTTGATAAGGACGGGGCGTTTTGCCGCCTCCGCCCCCGCAAGCTGCGCAAGGGTCAGGGCACGGTCAAGTATGGCGTCAATGATTCGCAAATTTGGGGACTTTTTCCATGCCTCCCTTACCTCTGCGCCCGCTTCAACTATCCAGGCGGGGAGGTCTGTAGCGCCTTCTCCCTTTATAACCTGCCGGAGTAAGTTTAAGTCAAAACGCCCCAGGGTATAAAAAGAATCCGGCTCCGGCGCACCACAGAGGTGAGACTTGAAGAGCATCTTCAAATTCTGTATATCAAACTGAAAAACAAAGAGGTCGGTCAATTCCGGGTCGGGAGAGATGGAGTCAATGAGATTGATGAGGCTGCGAGTCTCAAGTGAAAGCATCCGCTCAAAATCGAGCGTCTCCTCGGTCTCAACAACCTCCTCGCCATAAACGGTGTCGCGGAGTTCACTAAACACATCCTTCAAGGTATCCGCCTCAACAAGGTCACGGATGATATCGCGGTCAAGGAGGCGATTTTCAAGGACACGGACACGACCCACTGCATACAGATGCCTGTCTTCTGCTTTGCTTCGCATTATGTCGGGTAATCGTGTCATTCTTCATTCCTGCCGTTCATGCACAACCCCATAGATATTAAGCCCCACTGCCCAAAGACTAATTCTAAGATAGACAAAAAATGAGATTTATTCACCACAGAGTCACAGAGGACACAGAGGATAATAAAACAAAGAAAATATTGGAAATTCTCTGTGCACTCTGTGCCTCTGTGGTGCATCCCATATCATTAGAGATTCTAAATATCCGCAAAGAGAATCTTTGCAACATCCTGTTCCAGACGCTGTCGTTCCTCTTGTATAAGATGTTCATAGGTGCAGTCTATCTCTATCCTCTGTGTCCGGACGAGAAAACCTCCCCCGAGAGGTTCTTTCAGGGGAAGAACCTTGCAGAACTTGGTAAAGACCCCACCCCACAATGAGGAAAGCAGAAGGGAGTATTTATCAGCATCCGACTCAAATACAAGAATCTCACAGGGCGTTTCAGGGCGAAAACCACCAAGGATATTCTGAATTAACAGTCGGCGGCTTTCCGTCCGTAGATTTTTCACCTCTTCCGCTGCCTTCTGGAAAACCTCATCCATGAGGTTGCAACGGACCTGCAGGACTTCCTTGCGTATCTCAAGATTGGCAATTGCAATCTTCCTCTGCCTTTCATTCTTAAAACCCTCTGTGGCTTCAATAATGAGTCTGGATTTTTCCTCCTCAGCGCTCATTTTCCCCGCATTGAGAATCTCATCCGCCTCCCTGCGTGCGGAAGAGAGAATCCTCTCCGCCTCATCTCTGCCTTCTGAGAAAATCTTGTCGATAATCTTCTGGAGAGCCATCTTAACTAAGCCTCATCCAATCTTCATGGGGAGAATGATTAAAAGCGCCGCCACAAGTGCCATAACGGCATAGGTCTCCACAAATGCCGGAAGAATAAGCGCCTTGCCTGTCTGCTCAGGCCTTTTGGCTACAATCCCGATTGCCGCCGCAGCTACCTTACCCTGATAAATCGCCGAACCATACTCCACCATCCCCGCACTGAAACCGATAAACA
>JAPLSR010000438.1 GCA_026398545.1 Candidatus Sumerlaeota bacterium
TCAGGTGGCTGGAGGATTATCGCAGGGGAGGTCTCATGCCGTCTTCCTCCATGAATGATAATGAGCAGTTAAAAAACGCCCATATTGTCGGGCATAATCTCTGGGCGCTGGCTGGACTTGAGGCGGCGGCGGAACTGGCAAAGGGCGCAGGATTTCCCCACGAGACTGACCGGTGGCGCGAAAGCGCCCGCTCATTCCGTATCATCCTTGAGAGGGCTCTCACAGAGGCATCGGAGAAAAACGGCGGCGCGCTCCCTCCCTCTCTCGAGGGAATGGATGCGGAGGCGCTTGCCCCGGGACGCTTCGGGATGCACTATGGTTTTGACTGGGGCAATCTCACCCTTTATTATCCCTCGCGCATGTTCCGTGAAAATGACAGCCGTCTTTCAAACTCCATGACCTGTTTCCGCAAATGGTATCGCGAGGGACTGTTCCCCTACCCGGAGCGGGGCAATGAGGACCAGTTGCACCATTATCTCTCGTTTGAAATCACCCAGACCTCACTGGCGCGCGGCGATTATAATGACGTCCTTTCAGACCTTTACACCGGATATCTCCTCCACACCACCGCCTGCGATGCAGGCTGCGAGCGGTTTGACCGCCGCACGCGAGATTTTATACCGCCCTCCAATCTTACACCTCACGGAACCTTTGCGGCGAAATATATAGAGCTCTTCCGCAACTTTTTCGTGCGGGAGGATGGAACACGGCTTCATCTCTGTTCCTTCTTAGCGCCTGACTGGTGCGCCGCCGGAGCAAAAGTGACGATAGAGCGCGCCCCCACACACTGGGGCGTTATGGGTTTTAATCTTGAGTTTTCTCAAGACGGGAACGGCGCACTGCTTCAGATACGGTCGCCGACGCTCCATAGCTGTGGCGACGGAGCGGGTGTGCCGGTGAGGGGTGGGTTTGAGGGATATGTGATTCATCTTCCGCCATTTCTCAATTTGACAGGCGCCGTCTGTGATGGGATGAAACTCACGATATCGGATAATCACACTTTTTTTCTTCCGCCGGGCGCGCGTCATGTGGAGTTTCGCCTGAGGCGCGAGGCGGCGCCGGATGTGAACTATGAGAAAACGGCGGAGCGTTACATGCGAGGATTTATCAAGAGATGAGACTGGATGAGAAAAAAGGGGGGATTATCCTCCTTATTATATGCGCCCTTCTGGTGGGCGGGATTCACATATTTCCTTCAATTTATGTCCGCCTGCGCCTCGGCAGTGATTACAGGGACATCTTCCCCCTTCAGTCGGCGGATGAGGAACATTACGCCGTCCAGGTCCATGCGGCGATGAATGGGTATTATAATAATGCTAACAATTATCTTGCAGAGGGCTGGGGGGCGAAGAGCAGTGGATTCCCCCCTTTCCGCTCCCATTCCATCCTTGGATTTATTGGCGGAATCTCCGGTTTGTCTATCGGCGCATATATCATTGCGATGCGGTTTGTCTTTCCCGCCGTGGGATTTCTTCTGATTTACACCCTGTTCCTTGCCCTGGGAGTGTCCCGCAGAGGTGCGCTGGCGTGGGCTTTTCTGAACCTTCTTGCTCCGTATCTTTTCTACGGATGGGCGGAACCGGTTTCCAGACCTGTTTATGACGTCCTGAGAAAATGGGGATTTCCCCTCCTCTGGCATGAGCAATACGCCATTGCGTCACTGCCTTGGGCGCGTGTGGTGAATCCACAGTTCACAGGTCTTTTCTTTGCCGGGGCGATTTTCTGTCTGGTGAAGATAGTGAGGGGCGGGCGGGCGCTTATCTGGTTTTTTCCCGCCGCCCTTCTTCTCTACATCAATTTCCATTTCTATTTTTATTTCTGGTCAACGCTGGGGGCGATACTTGCCATCACATTTCTTCTCTCCATTCTTTTTCGGAACAAACGGGCGCTTCTCCCGCTTGGGGTATTACTCCTCCTGGGAATTGCAAAGGCGCTGCCAGTTGCGAGCCGACTGATAATTCATCCGGATATGTCGGGGGTCAACGTGGCTTATGTGCTTTCCCACAATCCTGTCATCAGTCCGGCGTGTGTGGGGGCGATTATCCTTATCCTCATGGGCGGGAGATATCGCAGGCAGATTTTCAACCTCCCCGCGGACGCCGTAATATTTTTCACCATGCCCATCGTGTGCCTCATAACCATGAACCAGCAACTTGTAACGGGGAGGATTGTCCAGCCGTGGCATTACGAACTATTCACAAGTCCTCTGCTCCTCTCCGTCTCACTGGCGATTCTTCTGGGGCGAATGGATGTGACGACCCGCATACTTTCCTTCTTGAAGGAG
>JAPLSR010000394.1 GCA_026398545.1 Candidatus Sumerlaeota bacterium
CATGATTCTGTTGAGTCCCAATTCGGATAAAAAACCTTTCATATCTCAAATCCTGCAATATCCCGTCTCACGGGCTATACTGGCACTGGTGGTCATCTTTGTTCTTGGCGTGATTTTCAATGGGGAAGGCGCATTTTTCAAATGGGCTACCCATCGTGACATGCTGCGACAGTCATCCGTTTACGGGATTCTCGCCTGCGGTATGACGCTTGTGATTATAACGGCTGGCATTGACCTCTCCGTTGGCAGTGTGCTGGGGTTTTCTTCCGTCCTCTTTGCCATACTGTCCATCCACAGGGATTGGAGTCCGTGGTTTTCCATACCCGCCTGCATCGCCATGGGCGCTTTTCTGGGAATCATCTCGGGGGGCGCGATTTCACGATTCCGCATCCAACCCTTCATTGCCACCCTTGCCATGATGGTCTTTGCGCGCGGGATGGCGAAGTTCATTTCCGGGGGGATGAAAATATCCACATCCATAAAACAGGCGGACGGGTCTTATATTTATAAAAACGAGCCAGCCATTTTCGGTTTTATTGACTCCCGGGTACTCGGTGGGGATTTGGCGGTCGTGACGCTCATCTTTGTTTTTTGCCTGTTCCTTTCGTGGCTTATACTTACGCGCTTCCGCACCGGACGGTATCTCTATGCCATTGGCGGCAACGAAGAGGCGGCGCGGCTTTCCGGCGTGCCGGTTATGAAGACCAAGATTTTCGCTTATGGGATGTGCGGATTGTTTTCCGCTATTGCGGGCATCTGCCAGGCGGCGCAGGAATATCAGGGCGACCCCGAGGCGGGCATTTCTTATGAATTGTCGGCAATTGCGATTGTGGTAATCGGCGGGACAAGCCTGATGGGCGGCCGAGGCGGAATCCTTTTGACCCTCTTTGGGGCACTGACCATTGGTTATCTTGAAAAAATATTAAGCATCAATGCGGTGGGTGAAGCGGGGCGCCTGATGCTTACCGGCGCCATTATTATCAGCGCCGTTCTCTTACAGCGTGGGAAGAGATGATACTTTGAAATACCTCATCCACGAATCTTCACCAATTTTCACGAATAAAAAATTAGTGTCAATTATCTGTGAAAATCTGCGAAATCTGTGGATTAAACTATGATGTTACTTTAAGGAATTCCTGTTGGAATACCGCAATATTTCAAATTGTTATTGACTTTCGGATGCGGATTGGACATTTCCTTCCTAAGAGTTATTGTCAGCGATGTCGAAACCTTCAACCGCATAACCAGGTCGGATGGCTGTTTGACATCATTCACGGCGTTCGAGGCTTCAGTAATGGGAGGGTCTGCTCACGATAGCCCTTCCGTGGTTAAATTTGACAATACGATTTTTCAAAAAGGAGGAACAGAGATGAAAAGTATAAAACAAATATATCTGATTACAATGATGTGTTTTTTAGTTTTCACGACTTCTGTAAGCGGCGTGGTGTATGTGAATAAAAATGCCACCGGAGCTAATAATGGCAACTCCTGGGCTGATGCCTACACTACAATTCAGGCTGGGATAAATGATGCAGATGTTGCAGACGAGGAGGTATGGGTAGCGCAGGGGACTTATACTGAGGCAATTACAATGCTGTCAGGCGTGAAGCTATATGGTGGTTTCAATGGCACAGAGACCGAACTCAACCAGCGCAACTGGACGACGAATGTAACCACCATTGATGCCAGCACCGCCCGCGGCGGACTACCCGCCTATCACGTGGTCATTATGGATAACATTACTAATGCTACGATTGATGGCTTTAGCATCACGGGCGGAAATGCCAATGGCGGAGGGACAAACGACTACGGCGGCGGGATTTTTTGTTACAACCTGAACAACACCAATATAATTAAGAACAACACCATCTCGGGAAATTCGGCAAAGTACTACGGTGGCGGGATTTATTGCTACTACTCTTCGCCTGCAATCACCAACAACACCATCTCGGGAAATTCGGCAAACTACGGCGGCGGGATTTATTGCGACGCCTCCTCGCCCCAAATCACCAAAAACACCATCTCGGGAAATTCGGCATCATACTACGGCGGCGGGATTCATTGCAACGCCTCCTCGCCCGCCATCACCAACAACACCATCTCGGGAAATTCGGCAAACCTCAGCGGCGGCGGCGGGATTTCTTGCCTCTACTCCTCCTCGCCTGCAATCAACACCAACACCATC
>JAPLSR010000127.1 GCA_026398545.1 Candidatus Sumerlaeota bacterium
CCTCACTGCATCGCTCCGGATGCGGCATCATACCCAGCACATTTCCCGCCTCATTGATGATTCCGGCAATATTATCCAGAGAACCGTTGGGATTGGATTCGGAAGTCACCGCTCCCTCTTTGTCGCAATAGCGAAATACAATCTGAGAATTATCCTGAAGTCGCTTCAATCCATCTTCATGAATGAAATAATTCCCCTCGCCATGGGCAATGGGAATGCTCAGCGTCTCTTTTTTAAACCGTCTGAAAGGCGTTTTTGAATTTTCCACCTTCAGATAAACCGGTTTACAGATGAAACGTAGCGAGCGATTGCGTATCATTGCGCCGGGGAGAAGCCCCGCCTCGCACAAAATCTGGAAACCATTGCATATCCCGATAACAGGGCGTCCGGCACGGGCATGTTCCGCCACGGAGTCCATAATAGGGGAGAAGCGCGCAATGGCGCCCGTTCGCAGATAATCCCCGTAGGAAAATCCCCCCGGTAAAACAAGACACTCACACCCCTGAAGACCCCTCTCTTTGTGCCATAGTTCCACTACCACCTGACCCAGAACCGTTCGCAACACATGGATGCAGTCCTGGTCACAGTTGGAACCGGGAAATATGACCACACCGAATTTCACATTCCTCCTCCGTTCCCGCTTGAATTTGCGGACTCAATGGTGAATGTGAAGTCCTCAATCACGGGGTTGGAGAGGAGTTTTGTGCATATCCCCCTGACAAGCGCCTCGGCGGCAGAGCGCTCCGTGTCCGTAAGCTCAATCACAAAATATTTTCCCACATGCACACTCGTAATCCCCTTGAATGCAAGCGATTCAAGGGCGCTCTTGACCGCCATCCCCTGCGGGTCATAGACATCCTTTTTCAACCTGACGTATATCTTCGCAATTAACATTCAGGGTCCTTTCCTGTTATTATCTTGCACGCCTGCAGGTAACGTTCGGATACCCCCCTGATGATTTCTGGAGGAAGATGAGGCGCTGGAGGCATTTTATCCCAATGGGTGGACTCAAGATAATCCCTGACAAACTGCTTGTCAAAACTCTCGGATGTTACACCGGGGAGATAAGTCTCCGCCACATAAAGACGTGAAGAGTCGGGGGTCAGGCATTCATCAATAAGGATGATTTTATCCATCAACCTCCCGAATTCAAATTTTGTATCCACGAGGACTACACCCCTGGCGAGAAGTCGCGCATGGGCGAGCTGATAAATCTCAATGGACTTTTCTCTCATAAAATTCGCCACGTCTTCGCCCACGAGCCTGCGCATCTCTTCAAAGGTGATATTTTCATCGTGACCCGATTTTGCCTTTGTGGCTGGTGTGAACAAAACATCCGGCAGCTTATCCTTTTCCTTCAGACCGGAAGGAATCTCAATTCCGCAAACGCTTCCTTTCTCCTGATATTCCTTCCATGCGGAGCCGTGAAGATATCCCCGCACCACACATTCCACCGGCAGCGGCTCTGCCCTGTGAACCAGCATGGAACGCCCTGTAAGTTCCCGGATATACGGCTTTGCCTCCCTGCCGAAATCTCTGGGAGCGAATGAAACAATATGGGTTGGGATGATGGAAGAGACCTGTTCAAACCAGAAACGAGAAATCTGGGTCAGAACAGTCCCCTTGCAGGGGATAGGGTCGGGAAAAACACAGTCAAAGGCGGACAGGCGGTCAGTGGTGAAAATGAGCAGGTGTTCACCGAGGTCATAAATGTCCCGCACCTTCCCGCGTCTCATGAGCCTCATCCCCGCAAAGTTGGATTCATAAATTGTTTTCATAGTGTCCCTGTAACATGGCGCATGATAACTATATGAATCACTCCCACTCTATGGTGCTGGGCGGCTTGCTGCTGATGTCATAAACCACTCGGTTGATGCCCCTTACCTCGTTTATAATCCTGTTGGAAATACGGGCAAGGAGTTTTTCAGGGAGATGAACCCAGTCTGCCGTCATGCCATCCACACTTCTCACTGCACGAATTGCAATCACATGGTCATAGGTGCGTTCATCCCCCATGACGCCGACGGACTGAATGGGCAGGAGGACGCAGAATGACTGCCAGATTTTCTTATACAGGCGCGCCTCCTTTATTTCTTCCATGAGTATGGCATCCGCCTTCCGAAGGATGTCAAGCCGCTCCGCCGTTATCTCTCCAATAATCCTCACCGCCAGACCGGGTCCCGGAAAGGGTTGCCGCCAGAGAATCTCATCCGGGATGCCCAGTTCGCGCCCCACAAGCCGCACCTCATCCTTGAAGAGCTCCTTCAACGGTTCCACAAGCCGTCCCTCAGCCCCCAGTTTGAGTATCTCCTTCACACGGTTGTGATGAGTCTTGATGGTGGCAGAAGGACCCCGCACCGAAATACTCTCAATTACATCCGGATAGAGCGTCCCCTGTGCTAAAAAATCCTTATCTCCAAGCTCATGAAGAAAAACCTCCACAAAGCCCCTCCCGATGA
>JAPLSR010000475.1 GCA_026398545.1 Candidatus Sumerlaeota bacterium
GTCCTGATGCATGTCGAGGAGGCGCGGCGCCCAGGGGCGGGCAACGTCATAAAGTTGCAGACCGCCCGTCCCTGCGGTAACACAGGCAAGACCATCTTTTGCTGCAAGGTCGCATGTGAGCTCGGCGAGCGGGATGAGCGACACGAAGGAGTTATCCGTTTCCACGGATGGCATTTCGCGGGAATCGTTCTGGAGTGTAAAGTTTGGCAGGGAAAGCGCGGAAAAAACCGCCTCACGAGGCGCTCTCAATGGGATATTCGCCCCGCTGTTCCTTTGTATGCGAATCAGGCGTCCACAGCCGGGTGCAATGACGAGGGGGACATGCGCCTGTCCCGCCTCGTAGAAAAAGGGGAGATTCTCGCCTGTGAGAACGTCTTCAAGAGATGCGATATTGTCAAGGTTGAGCACCAGCTCCGGTGTGCGCGTGGTAAGGCAGTCCCTGTTGACAATAATGACGTGGGGCGTGCCGGAGGTGTCCTGAAATGACCGCGCTGTGTGGTCGGGCGGCGCCTGAGAAAATTCCTCCGCAGGGGAAAGGTGGAGCAGAACCGGACTGAGAGCGGCGAGGTCATGATTGATTAACCCCAGCTCGTCAAAAATGGGGAAAGGAACCTCGTCAAAGGAAAACAACCCGTGCAGTTCATACAGGCTCTGTGCGAGGAAGTAAAAAATTCCCTTGGCGTTATAAGCGAGGGCGAGCCAGACCTGGCAATGCATCTCGGCGGGGGTGGGCATGCGGGAGGTGTCGCTGGCAAAGCCCTGGAGAATCATCCAGAGGGGACGATTTTTTGCGCGAGCGGCGCTTGATGCGGCTTCAAGGTCGGCGCATAAAGCCTCAAATATTTCGGGCTTTACCGGCTCGTATGAGGCGATGGGATAATAGCCGTTAAGGAGAATGGCGGTATCGAGGACGTCAAACTTTTGTGCGAGCTCGGAGCCGGATGGAATCTCGCTGAAAACGGGATGAGCGGGGTCGAGAGAGCGCAGGACGAGGGCGGCAGTGCGGGCGTTGTCAAGGAGGTCGGTCGTGACTTCATCCTTGAGGTAATATCCCAGAAGCGATGGATGGCTGGCGAGGGCAAGCACGGCGGAAGTTGCCTCGTCGCGCAGCTCAGCCTCACTTACCTTTTCGTAAGCGAAGTCATAATAGCGGCGGATTAGAAAATCCATGCGGCTTGTGTGCGGGATGATACGCACACCGGAGGCGTCCGCAGTTTCCATGAGTTCAGAAAGGCGAGCCTCGTTTGGCCAGCTTGCAATTACAGTGTCGAAACTGCGCGCCGTGATGGCGGCGAATAACCTCTTGTAATCAATATTTTCCGCATAGCGCCCGCTGAGGTGAATCCAGAGTCCGCGGGGGAACATATCGGTGATAGCGCCCGCCTGACCCATTAAAGGGGACAGGTCTTGCAGGACAACCGGCGCATCAAGATTGATTGCGCCATCGCGCATACTCTCCACCGTGAAACGGAAGAGATAGCGCCCCGGCGTGGTTGGACGGTCGTCATCCCCCCGTCCATCCCATGTGAATGTATGTGTCCCCGTCGCAATATCAGCAGGCGGGGTGATTTGTCGCACGGGTAAACCGTGAGCATCCGTGACCTGCAGAGAGACCGTTGAAGGCGCGCCCAGAAGAAGCATTGCCGAGCAGGTGTCATAGATGCCATCGCCGTTCGGGGAAAATGCGTGTGGCGTGGCGGTGCAGGCATGGAGCGCAAGGGCGTCAAACCAGAGAGCGGCGCGGGACTCAAAGGATGGGCGGAGCGAAAGGCGCATCAGGACGGTTCCCGCCGGCGGCGCAAAAACGGCTGTGAAGCGCTTGTAGAGCGGCTCGGCTGAAAATGGGAGACTCTTCTCCAAGATGACATTCATCCGCTCGTCAAAAAATGCGCAGGTGAGGGCATCCGGGACGGGCGAAGCCTCATCGGTGCGGATGTGAAAGACGAGGGTGTATGTTTTATCCGGATAAACGGCGACATCCTGATAAAAATAATTCAACCAGTCACAGCGCACCTCCGTCTTTCCGCTGAAGGCGCCCTGACCCGTGGAATCAGTCACGGGATGCCCCACAGCAAACCAACCCGTTGGTAATCCATCTGCCAGCTCCTCAAAGTCCGGATTGTGAATAAATTCATCGATGAGGGAAAAGGCATCGCCGCGCGCCCATTCGGAGGTGAAACGCGTGTTGAATATGACGCTGATACTGTCGGCATCCGGCGGAAGGAGAAGGGAGGCGGCAAGGGGGGCATAACCGATGTCTGTCTGAAAGGTGCTCCTCTGATAGTGTCGCCATTGCCCCGCCGCCTGGAATTCGCAGGCGAGGCACGCATATTCCCCGCCGATGTCGCCCCGGAGAAATCCCGAAAAGGCAAGCCGCGTCCCGCCCGACATCCCTGATTTAGACTGGATGCAACTGTGGAAAAAGGACGCCCTGACGCTGACTTTGCCCTCAAAGGCGAGAAGGGGGTCATGGTCGGCGATGGCGTAGCGCTGGAGAATCCACCAGTCGGGAAAACCGTCCGCGTCCTTGTCATCTTCAAAACCCGGATTGAGAAGAATCTCCCCCGCTCTGCAGGGATATAAAAAGAGGAAAGGGGAAAGGAAAAAAAATATGAATGCGAATTTCAGACGAAAAGGGGATGCGTATGAACCCATGCTCCGCAATCTGAAGACCTCAAAACCGTGATGGTATCAATCCAAGTCCATGGGGCGTTCCGGCGGTCCGGTCTCGCCCTTTTCCTTAATCTCTTTGAGCTTTTCCGAAAAGAGGGCGTCAAGTTTTTTGGACTTATCCCGTTCCCTTTCCTGTGCGGCGCGGAATTTCTCCTCCGTCAGCGCCGAAGACCTCTTCACCTTCAAAAAGGCGTCCTTAAAACGGTCGCCCGTTGTTTCCTCAAGAATCGGCTTACGCGTCTCAACCACCTCGCCCGTCTTTTTATTCACCACAAGGATGCAGTTGCATTCCGGACATGTCACCTTGATGAAATCATCCATGGTCTTCCTCCCCTTTCTCCTGCCTATCCCAGTTTGTCAAAGCAATAAAATATTATGTGTATTGATTATACGGTGAGTTTAACAAGACCAATTGTTTTAAGAAAGTCGGCAGCTTCAATGATTTGTTCATCTGAAATAGACCATCCAAAACTTCTTGCCATTTTTTTCAAATCTTCGATTGAAGACATATTATCTTTTTTTTCTCCAAGCATAAAAAATATTTTGGCAGCAATGGAAAGCTTTATGTAATCAATTGCTTTCGCCATTAAAATAGCTACGGATTTTTTTAATTCTAACCAAACTTCGGGATATTTTTTAGTTTTTTCATTTGCAATTATCTGGCCCACTTCATTCAGGTTGAAGTCATATCTTGCAACTTCAAATCCACGTGAATTAATAGAACCAGCTGTTGCAACAGTTTGATCAATAAAACCCAAGATTTTTAAACGAGAAATAGATTCCGCCACTTCATCTGAATAAGGGCCATAAAAATGAGCACGGTAACCAAGATTTTCAAGCTCTCCCGTCATTTCGCCGAGGAAATAAACCATCTTCTGAAATTTTGTTTTGCCCTCGATTTTGCCTCCGAGTGCATGTAAAGAAAGATGGACAAAATCATATGTATTCATTATTTCCCTCCCATATTTGCTTTACAAACCTGTTCAATAATATTTTTAATAGTCTCTTTTAATCTTTCACAGATTTGTTTACGCTCCGATCTTGTTTGCCAGTTCACGGGGGCATAAATATCCACAAACACCTCTTTGAACGCTTCATTTATCGAGGCAAAAAGGTTCGATGTATTTTCAAAAGGCACAGGAACGGGGTATTTTGCCACGAGAATGCTCGATTCATCATTTTGTGATATTTCTTTCACGGAATCAATGGTAAATGTATTCAATATTACGAAATCAGCGTCAATATCTGATTTTATGACTTCAGCGACTTTGGCAGCGATCTCGGACTCAATTCTGAACCGAATATATTTTGACCCAATCTCTGTCAGTTTCATTAACAGTTCTCTTATTTCAGGAACGAAATCAGTCGGCTTTGCGGTAAATACTCTTTTCAATAAATTTCTACGAACAAGTCGTTTTAATAGCATCTGACATTTTCCACTATTATCTTCTAACCCAAATGTTTGAAGAAATCTTGCATCATCCCATTTTATAAATTCATTCACATAGTCGGTTGTATTATTAAAAGAATACAATTTTCGGAGTTTGTCATTATTATCTTTCTCAATTCCCAGGATAATTGCCCGAATAATCATCTGATCGGTAATGAGTCGAACCTTATGCAAATAAACATTTGTGGTTAAATAATATTTGGCCAAGACAAATTGTTCAACCGCATGAATGCCATCCTCTTTTATCATTAAATCCCGGTTGTTTTCTATGCCATAAGCTATAAGTGAGCGATGAAGTTGGTGCAAATCAAATATTCCATACTTGACACCGCAAAAAAGGCTGTCTCGTAGAAGATAATCCTGTTTGTCAGCATCTAACGGTCCAGAGACCAAAGAGCGAAGAACCGGCTCTCCACGCCATTCTGATAGCAGACTGGCAATTTTATCACACGTTATTTGTCCAAGAATCGCATTGATTTGGGAATCATTTTGAATAATTCCAATTGTTATTATTTCATGAATCTTTTCCTTCTTTTGATCTGGTCTTAGAGATGTCCGCTCTGCATAGCGTTCAAGGATATCCTCTGAAACATGACTAAATGGTCCATGACCAATGTCATGTAAAAGGGCTGCATATCTAATTGTCTCCTTATCATCATCGCCCAATTCCAAGTTTTCTGCCATCAACCCCGCAACATGTTTTACACCCAAACTATGTTCAAAACGTGTATGGAGCGCTCCAGGATAAACAAGATAAGCCATAGCCAACTGGCGAATTCTACGTAGTCGTTGGAATGCTAAGGTATTCACCAATTCCCGCTCTTTTTCACGAAGCTCAATAAAATTATGAACAGGGTCTCTGATTTGAACGAACAAAGTAATAATGCCTTTTAGATATGATGAAATATTTATTCTTCTAAATGTCTTTTACGTCAATATATTTTTATACAAAAGTTGTGTCTTTGCAGATAATTTAATTGAAATTGATCTAATTCATCGTCTTGACGCCCACGGGGAACTTTCTTTTGCGATCTAGTTTCTTATTAATTGTTCGGTGTTATCTCTGGCTAATGAGTAGTATTTTTCAGAGTAAGTTACTCCAATTGTTTTATCTTTGACTTTTATCAGTATTTCAATATTTTACCTTTTGGTTAATTAGTGAGCCATATCCCGATTTATGAAAGTGGGACAGTTCGCGAATTATTTGCCCATTGGCTTTGGAATTCTTGAGAAAAAAGTCGCCCAATGTTCCAGTGCAGATTAATCAATATTTTCCTGTGTTTGACGATAGGAATCGGTCTATCGGGATGGACAAACGAATATACCTCTCAATCCCTTGCCCTGATTCAACAAAACCCCACAAATGGCAAACCGCTCAAGCAGATAATCAATCCCTCTTTGAAATATCCCGACCTGTCCAGCTTCCAGAATGCCATCAAGCAGAGCGCATGTCTCCTCAAAAGTGAGCATGTCTATCTCTTCGCCCCCCAAACATCCGCAAAGGAAGCGAATATTATTTTCCCCTATCTGACAAAGGCATATGAGACGCTTCGCGAAATCACCGGCGTTGATACGGAGTTCATCATCGTTGTCTACAACTTTCCCAAAGGGCATCCCGATGCCTGGGGCGGGACAAGTAATTGCGCCATCTGGTATGACGACTCCAACCTTCATCTTGACCGGCAGGAGGAATGGAACAATTACGGGGTTCCGCATGTCAGCGGCTATATTGAAGAGATGGCGCATAATTTTGTTTCGGCAACAAAAGCCCAGTTTGGATGGGAGGCAATGGGGTGGTCTCTGGGAGCCAGAGTGTGCGCGCGCGTGGCGGGGAATCCCCATCTTGCTCAATCTCTGGCTCAAACCCGCAGGGAACAGGAAAACACATTTCGACGATACATTGCTCTTGGGTTCACATTTCCCCCGGAAATCCCGCCCAATCTTGTGGACCGCATCCACGCTTATCTCCTCCGCCAATGCGAAAAAAGGTATGGCACCGATTTCTGGAAGGATTTTTTCAGACAAATTAGCAGGCGCAAAGAAGACCTTGTTAATGCCGCCCGCCTGAAAAATGACGATGCCGTTCGAAACGAACGATACAGAATTACAATTGAATGTCTTGATTGCCTGCCGGGGCTTCATTTCAAACAGACGCTCCAGCAATACGGTATTTCTCTGACAACGGATGTCAAATCTCTCCATCCTATGAATCCCACCTGGAATCGAAAACTATCTTAACTCTAACAATCGGGCTTGACTTTCCGAATGAAATCACCCACATATTTTTGAAATAAGTATTTATAGTATATTACAAATAGAAAGGGGTTCGTATGAATAAGAAACTTGCCGCAGGTTTTATTTTTCTGTTCTTTATCATTACGTCCCTGCTTTTTGCTCAGGGACAAACAAGAATCGTCTATGACACGTGGGGAATCAGCGGTTTTGAGTTCTATGGAAATCAGATTTATTACTGGAAGGCGGGCGGTAATTGCGGAACATCGTTCGTGAACTCCCATATCAGAATTGTCCCTCAAAATGCGGTATCGCTACCGTATACGGCGAGCAATTGCTCTATGATGGAGATGCCTGACAATAATGCGGCGCGCGATGCAAATTATTTTTATTTCCCCATGGACAAGGAAATCAAACGCGTTGCGGTGAACGCCACTTGGGATGTCATTGGTCCCTCAAGCCTGCCCACAGTTATTGAGACCGAATTCTTCGGCTCTATTATCTGTTACTCGGGACGGCTATACTGGTGTGAAAAAAACTCGCCCACCCTGTCTCATATAGTCAGCGCCAGAGTGGATGGAGGCGACAAAAAGACTGAAGTTACAATAACCGGTGGCGGCGGTAATGTCAGCGTCATCCAGTTTGGCGTTTATACCTATAGTGATGACTTACACAATCTGCACCCGGCAATTTTCTATATCACCTGGAGCGCCAGTCAGTATGACCTCTGGCGCCATGAGTTGAGCGCCGCTCCGGAAACGTCGGTTTATCTGACGCGGGATGTATACTTCTTCAAACCTCAGCGGATGCCGGATGGTTCAGACCGACTCTTCTGCCTGAGGCAGGCATCCATCGGGCGAACCGAGCCGTATGCTTATGTATGGCGGCTTGACCCCGTGAGCGGGATAGGCGTGTCACTTTATCTGAGTCCCCTTGCAAACACACTTGTCAGTCTGGATACGGATTCCACGCGGATCTACTGGATTGAGAATACAAACGAGGCTTCCTATAATATTTTTATCAAAAGGAAGAGTCTTACGGCAGCGCCTGCGGCAACACCGGACGCCATTTGGAATTACAGTGCATCACAATGCACCAATATCCGAAGCGATAGCAATTATATTTATTACCTTGAGTTTGACCAAATATGGAAACTCAACGCTAACACCCAGCCTCTCACGGTAGATTTACGCGCCACGTATCTCGAAGCCGTGCAAACAGTCCAGCGCCTCAACCCCACTCCCGATTTTCCCGATGTCCAACTTGTGGCGACCAAGCCCACATTTGTGCGTGGTTATGCAGAGCTGGTGCATAGTGATTTTGGGCAGCAGATTTACAGATGCGGCGCACGGCTGCGAGGGTATAGAGGCGCCACGCAATTGCCAGGTTCGCCGCTAAGCCCCCTGAACGACCCCCAGATTAGCAGTAATTCCAGTGCGTCATACACCCGTGCCGATGTGAATGGGAATTTCCTCTTCCAACTGCCAAGGTCATGGGTTCAGCCTGGGCAATTGCGTCTGGTCCTTTCGATTAATCCCTTCTGGATTGGTCCTGAAGTGGAGTCCGTCCGAGCCAATAATACCATTGAGCATACCTTCACAGTCCAGGATAAAGGATTCCCATGCGCGGTATTTATCCCTGTCCGCGTGGAGGGCATACCGGAATACTCTATTCAACAGTTGCCCCGTTTTGGTGACATCATTGCCCGTGCGGAGAGTTTTCTTCCTATCAGGGCGATAGA
>JAPLSR010000101.1 GCA_026398545.1 Candidatus Sumerlaeota bacterium
GATTTCTTTGAAACAATTATCCTCTCCTCAATATAAAATCTACAATCCTTAAGCCATCGCTACCCTGACAATGCAAGAGGAATTGTGCAGCCGCAAGCATCATTGACGTCTCGGCGCTCACTACTATTTCGCTTGATTTCTCTGTCTATTATTAAAAATATTCTTATGGTGTGATATAATCCATCACAGTAAAAGGACCCGGAAAGAGATGAATGATAAAATTGGAATGAGCGGTCCATCCCTGTCACCGGGAAGGGTCGGCTCCATTGATGCCTTCCGCGGGCTGACCATCCTGACGATGATTTTCGTAAATGACCTTGGGGGTATAAGAGGCGTGCCCGCCTGGATGAAACATGCCCCGGGGAATGCGAACGCCATGACGTTTGTTGACGTGGTCTTTCCCGCCTTTCTCTTCATCGTGGGGATGTCAATACCTTTTGCCCTGCGGAAAAGGCTATCCAGCGGGGAATCTCTCCTGTCCATCTGGGGGCATATTTTGCTCCGCACTATGGGGCTTCTCATCCTCGGTGTTTACATGGTGAACATGGAGAGCCTGGACTGGAGGCATCTGCCGATTAAAGGGAATTTGTGGGTTGCCCTTTTTATCCTCAGTGTCATTGCTATCTGGAACCGGTATCCCGCTGTCAGTGAGAGGCGGTGGTTTTACCGTGTGTTGCGCGCGCTGGGATTTATCACCCTTATCTTTCTCGCCTGTGTGTATCGCGGGCATGAGGGGAATAAAACAGTCTGGATGCGCACGAGCTGGTGGGGCATTCTGGGGTTAATAGGGTGGGCGTATCTGACATCGGCAACGGCGTATATCTTTTTCCGCAGGCAGATTTCCGCCATGATGGGTGTGCTGGGGCTTCTTGTGCTTCTCAATGTTGGCGACCGAGCCGGCGCAATGAATTTCATGGGAATGATAAAGGATTATCTCTGGTTCGGAGGGCAGATTGGCGGACATTCCTCCATCACTGTGGCTGGTGTTATTGTCTCGATGCTCTTTCTGGAAGATTCTCCGGCACGGACGCCGTCAAGGAGGATTTTGTGGATATTGCTTTTTGGCGCGGGGCTTTATGCGGCGGGTTTTCTCCTTTATCCCCTCCACGGCATCAGCAAAAACAACGCCACGCCGACCTGGTGCCTGTATTGTTCGGGCATCTGCTGTTTTATTTACGCCTTTTTATACTGGCTGATGGATTTAAATAAGGTAATGAGGTGGGCGGTGGTGGTGAATCCGACGGGGGCAAATCCGCTCCTCGCATACATCCTGCCTGACCTCTTTTATGCAGTTCTTGCACTGGCGGGCATCACCTGGCTGGAAAGTCATCTAAATGCGGGCATGGCAGGCATAGCAAGGTCATTTGCCTTTGCATTCCTGATGCTCGGTCTGACAGCAATCCTGACGCGCATGAAGATTATCCTGCGCCTGTGAGAATTACCGCCGTTCCCCAGCGACCTTCTCCTTTTTCCTTCTGCTATAAAGCCGGAGAAGTTCAGCGAGACGATGAAGAATATCAGGCGTGAGTTGTCCCTCGCGGTAGCGCCACGCCCAGTTGCCGGACGCCTTTCCAGGGTAATTCATCCGCGCCTCGCTCCCCAGCCTCAGAACATCCTGCAACGGGACGACCGCCGTGTGCGCCACGCTGGAAAAGGCAAGGCGTATCATGTCCCAGTGAATCTCCCGCCCGTCTGTGGCAAGGTAACGCCGGACAAAATCCCGCTCATTCTCCGTGGATGAATGATGATACCAGCCCAGTGTGGTGTCATTATCATGCGTGCCTGTATAGACTGCGCAGTTCGGGATGAAATTGTGCGGGAGATATTTATTGTCCGGGTCGTCGCCGAAGGCGAACTGCAACACCTTCATTCCAGTGAAGCCAAAGGCGTCCCGCAGTTCCTCCACCGGCGGGGTGATGATGCCGAGGTCTTCCGCAATGATGGGCACATCGCCGATTTTCGCGCAAAGTGTGCGGAAGAGGGCATCGCCCGGCGCCTTGACCCAGCGTCCGTTGATGGCGGTCTTTTCCGAGGCGGGCACCTCCCAGTAAGCCTCAAATCCCCTGAAGTGGTCAAGACGAATGATATCCAGCATCTCGAGATTGGCGCAAAGGCGCTCCATCCACCACTGAAATCCCTCATGCGCCATGACGTCCCACCTGTAAAGAGGGTTGCCCCAGAGCTGCCCCGTCTTGCTGAAATAATCGGGCGGGACGCCGGCAACAACGGTGGGAGCACGGTCATCATCGAGTTGGAAGAACTCAGGATGCGCCCAGACATCGGCGCTGTCATAGGCGACAAAGATGGGGATATCGCCGATGATGCGGATGCCGAGGTCATTGGCGTACTGTTTAAGAGCCTTCCATTGCCTGAAGAAGAGATACTGGGCAAACTTCTGGGACTGGACGAGGTCGGAATATTTTTTTGCGGCGCGATGGAGGGCGGCGGGCTTGCACCGGACAAGGTCTTTCTCCCAGACGTTCCAGACGGTCTGGTGAACTTCCTTCAGCGCCATGAAGAGGGCAAAGTCATCAAGCCAGGAGGCGCAGGCGCGGCAGAAATCTTCAAAATCCCCACTCTGTCCCGCTGTCGCCTGGGACTTGAAGTTGCACCAGGCGCGGCGGAGGAGTTCCTTCCTGAACTGGATGACCGGACCAAAATCCACGCGGTCTTCGGGGAATCCGGGTGAGTGCGCAAGGTCGCTCTCGGAGAGAAGCCCCTCTTCCCTCAGGCGTTCAGGGCTGATGAGCAGAGGATTTCCGGCGAAGGCGGAAAAACAGGCGTAAGGGGAGTCGCCGAAACCGGTAGGACCGAGCGGCATGAGCTGCCAGAGACCAAGTCCCGTCTCGGCGATTAATTCCACAAACCGATACGCCTCGCGCCCCATATCGCCCGTGCCGAATCGCCCGGGTAGCGATGTGGGATGCAGGAGAATACCAGCGGCTCGCGGAAATTTCACACCAATCCTATCCAATTGATGCTCCCTGTGATATCTTCTGTATCAGGACGCGCACGATTTGTTCTTTTTCCAGGGCGGCGCACGCCTGCTCATAGGTGAACTTTCCCGTGGCGATGAGGAGCGCCTTGGGTGTGATTTTCTTTTTCCACGTGGCGGCGTTGACATGCGCCGAAACGGGCGCCTTCATCTGCTCCTCTGTCGGGGAATCCGTTTTGTAGATGGATTTCATGAGGCTCTTGAATGCCTCCTCCTCATCCACCTTCACAATATCCTTAATGATGCCTATGGTGCGATGGAAGAGTTTCGTGTTGGAGATGTTGAGGTCGACCATGCGGTTCTGGTAAACCTTTCCGGCGAGGATGTGAGCGCCTGTGGTGATGGCGTTAAGGATAAGTTTTGTGGAGTATTCGGCAAGCGATTCGTTTGAGATGACAAGTCCTGTCGGGTCCAGATAAAGCCTCACAACGGCGTCAAAACCGGGGAAGGTGTTATAGACGGGATTAATCAGGACGGCGCCGATTTTTGCATCCATTGCCTTGATTTTTTCAAGGAGGACTTCATGTGCGCCCAGAGTCTCCTCCTTGCCAAGCATGATGACGAGGTCTTCCGAGGCGAGGTGGGGCAGTTTTTCAATAATGAAGTGGTCAAGGGAAATCTGATATTCCTTGCCTGCGGTGGAATAATCCTTCTGACTGTTCAGGAGTTCTTCCCAGCCGCCGGGGAGATAGCCGTGGACGTCATCAAAGGCGTCGCCAAAGGTGGGGGGGCATTCCGAGGCGTCAATCGTTCCGAGGATGCCGTAAGGGTCGCGACCGATGTAATAGATGTGGCGACCTGCCCTGAGGGCTGTGCCGCCGAGCTCAACAAGCCGGGCGATGTTATCGCGCTGGGCATAGGTGCTGATACGGGTCTCCTCATACTGGCGTATCATGGCAAAGATAAGGCTGTCGATATCCCAGGCGTCCGCTTTCAGGGGATAGGTGAGGTAGTTGGGCGAGAGGATTCTTGCTTTGACCATGGCGGCGGTGAAGAGGACTTCGAGGAGGAGTTTGGTGGCGCTGCCGCCCTTCATGCGTGTGGAACCCGTGATGGGTTCTGGTCCAATTACGGGATTCAGGAGGATGCAGCGTGGATGGTTTTTAATCTTCTCCACAACATCAAAGAAGCGCTTGTCCCAGTTTTCAATCTTGATTTTACGCGCCAGTTCCGGGGGGTTGAAACCCATAAGGATGGAGAAAAAATTTTCCCGGTCGGCGGCGTAGTCGAGCTGTCCTGCGATATATGGAGCGGAGAATCCGCAGGTGACACCGATATAGAGGACCCTGTCCGCATCATCCGTTATTGCGGCGAGGTCCTTCTGTGCCGTAACGGGGTCATCCTCTGCGCCCTCCTTTGCCTTGATGAGGGCAAGGTCGCCGCCGGCGATGAGGTAATGGAAGCATTGTTCGAGACCAGTCTGTGCGGCGAGGCGGTTAAAGGTGCGGGCGGCAAACATGGCGAGACGTCCGCTGGTCCCTGCGCCGGAAATAACGATTTTTCTTTTTCCCTTGTGGGAGAGGACGGCGGCGGTTTCATCCACGGCGTGCCGGAGGCGACCCAGCACCTCCGTATCGCACAGACCGTCATAAGTCTCCCATCCGTTAAATATCTGAGCGTCGGTCTGGCGAAGGATTTGCACAATGCCCTTAGGGGAGGCAAGGTCGATATCCATGGTCAGGGCGTTCGGGATTTCCGTTATGCTTATTGTTGGTGCGCTCATGTGGGATACTCCTTTCTAATAACCGCTGTTTGATAAAATCGGAGAAAGAAAGCGGATGAGAATGGGTGATGAAATTATACCCCCTCAATTTTGTGAGGGTGCATTGCGGCGCAAGGAAAGGAGCGCCGCACCTGCAGCCACAGTCTTGCCGCTTTTACCCTTCTTTCCCCGGATGCACGCTTAAGATTACACAAGCCAACTTCGCCGAAGTGGCCACGAAGGCCAAAAAAAAGGTTGCCTTTATCGGAAGATTTGTCTATTCCCATTTACCTGTTAAGTTTATGGGAGAGATATATTGGCTGTCAAACGATTTTCCAAATATCCCGGCTTCAGCGGAGATGCGATACGTTTTGAGGCGCAGGTGGAGACGGAGGCAATTGCGCCCCTCTGCCGCCTGATGGATATTTATGAGGGTGTGGCATTTGTCAGGACAAAGAACCCGCGACAGGCAATCGTGGAATTCTGGGTCTCCCCATTTTATGTAGAGGACTTCCACGGGATTATCAGCGCCCTGAAGCGGGAGATTCCGATGATGATGCTGGAGGAGAGGAAGGAAGCCGTATGACCGCCCCCCAGGCATATCGACATTTTCTTCGGCAAGGCGAGACGGAGATGTCCGGCACTGTGCTTTTGCTGAACGTCCTCGCCTTCACATACCTGGGTCTTGTCATTTTTGCCTTCACCCCTTACACAAACAATCTGGATGAAATCAAGGTGTCGGCGCTATTTTTCTGCGGACCTGCCTTTCTTGCCCTTTATCTCATCTTTGCCGCCACCGGACATGTGAAATTATTCCCCGTTACGCCACTCATCCCCCTCATTTTTTTTGCCATAATCATGGTTCTCTCCACCCTGCTCGCGGGAAAGACTTATGAATGGATAGCGTGGATAGAGCAGATGCTGAACATTGCCCTCCTTGGGGGCTTTTTCATCTTTTTCGGACTTATGCGGAATAAAAGGGACGTCCGCCGCGCCTTTCTTATTTACACCATTTTCGGGCTTGGGACGACCATCTTCGGGCTTTTTCACTATTCGGGCGGATTTTCGCTCCTCTACAAGCTGTTTTTCTTGGGCAAGGGGGGCGGCGAGACGCCGATGTCGGTGCTCTTCCAAACCTTTATGAAATCCCAGGATGAGATGTTCAGCACAATCCTGAACCGCCAGTTTTACCCCGCACTTCTTGTGATGCTTATGCCCCTTTCCACCGCATTTGCCATCATTGAGTATAAAAGCCACGCCTTGCGCTATGCCGCCATTGCCTCCACCATCCTTATGGGTATCTGTCTTTACCTTGCTCACTCCAAGGCGAGTCTTGGCGCCATTGTGGTGATAGCCATTGTCTTTTTCATCCTGTATAAACGCTACGCCCATTTTAAAGAGATTCGCATCCCCCACCTTGGGATATGGATTGCGGGGTTTCTTCTCATCGCCTTTACACTTGTATTTTTCACTTCGGACGTTGGACCTGAAAAGCTCAAGACGATTCACCGGAGCGTTGCCTCGCGTGCTATCATCTGGAAGGGCGGCTGGGAGATATTTCTTCATGGTCCCGGCGGGGAAAAATGGTATGAAACGGACAACCCGCCCCTTAACTGGCGCTCCATCGTCATCGGAAGCGGTCCGGCATGCTTCCGCATCCTCTTCCCACGTTACCGCAACCCGGACTACAATCTCCATGATATCAGCCACGTCACACTCTCCTCCCACAATCGCTTTCTTGACCTGCTTGCGGAGAATGGCATTCTGGGCTTTATATGTTACATGAGTTTTCTCGCCATCTTTTTCGGGATGGGGATAAAACGGCTTCTGCGCGTGAAGGATGGGGAACTGCGGGTATATATTATCGCCTTGCTTTGCGGTGTTTTCGGCATTTACCTGACAAATATTTTTTCCCCGAACAGCCGGTGGGCGGCGGATGGGATGAATATCTGGGTGATGCTGGGGCTGGGATTCGGGCTATTTGAGGTGGCGTCGGATGATATCAAGAGGTCAGCTGCCGCTGGTGAGTCATCGAAGGGCAGGAAAACCGCCATACCTCACAGTCCACCCCCGCCGCATCTAAGCACCCTTCTCATGGTTTTTGCAATCCTGATTCTCCCCGTTGTCTTCGTCAGCGCCCGCTATGGCATCTATTATTTCATCGGCGCAAAACTGCACACTGACGGTCTCTTGTATGCCAAATTCGGAGAGGGCTATGCTGATAATGCCCAGAAACTCACCGAACAGGCGCAAGCAGTGGGCGATAATTCCGAGGACATCACCAAGAAAATAAAGGCGTATGAACAGGCGAGTGATGAGGTATACCGTATTGCCATTGATAATTATAAAAAGTCGTTAGAATACAATCCGACTTTCATCACTACCTATTACAAGCTGGCGCATGCTTACAATTCCGTTGGAGACATGGAAAACGCCCTGGCGACCTATCATGACCTGCAGGTTTACGCCCCGGACTATTCTCAGGTTCATTTCAATCTTGGGGTGATAAATTCAGCCATGTCACAGAGAAAAAAGATTCTCGCCATGAGAGAGAACGGCTCATCACAACCCGGGGAGAATACACAGAGGGCAATGCTCCTGCGGGAGGCGGAAAGGCTTGATGAGGTCGCCCTTGAAGAGTTCAAAATCGCCGCAAAGATGTCCAACATGGACACTGAACAGGATATGTATGGGAAAAAACTCATCCAGAAAGGGAAATATGTCGAGGCGCTGAAGATTTATCAGTTCCTGAACTCAAAGTCCCCTCAGAACTTTGAATATCTCCAGGTGCTCGCCAAACTCTCCGAGAAGCTGAATCATTACGAGGATGCCCTGAAATATTATACAAGACTCTTTCAGACCGACCCCACAAATGAAACATACTCCAGCCAGATTGAAGTGCTTTACCACGCCCTGAACCGCCCGGATGATTATGAGAAGTTCCTCCTCGAATTCGTCTCCGTCAATCCACTGGACCCCCAGCCGCGCGTGAAACTTGTTGAGCTCTATGAGAGAAAAAAGGAAACCGAGAAAATCAAAAAACAACTCGCCATCCTGACAAGACTTCCCGAGCTTGCCACGCGGCTCGCACACCAGCCCTACCAGCAGCAGAGTCAGCTCTTCAACCTCGCAACCATTTCCAGAAATCTTAAGGAACAAAAGACAGAGAAGTATTTCCTTCAGAAATGCCTGCAGTTGGATGAGGCGTCCTCGTTTGGAAAGTCATGCGTCAGGCGGCTCAAGGGAATGTCGGAGATCCGCTGAAGTTCTAACGTAGGCGGAGCGTGGTGAAATCCCTTTTCCCGGAGACAAAAAACCATGCCGGAATCGTTCCTCGATGCGGTAAAGAAGAGAATCCTCGTTTGCGACGGCGCCATGGGCACCATGATTTACTCTCGCGGCGTCTATATCAATCAATGCTTTGAAAATATGAACCTCACCAGAGCGGATATGATTGAAAAGATTCACAGGGAGTATGTCCAGGCAGGGGCGGATATGATTGAGACAAACACCTTTGGCGCCAACCGGATGAAACTGTCGCTCCACGGACTGGGTGAACAGGTGCGGGAAATAAATGCGGCGGGTGTGGAGATTGCACGTCGGGCGGCGCGGGAAGATGTCTTTGTCGCCGGGTCCATCGGTCCGCTGGGGAAACTCCTTGAACCCATGGGACCCGTCTCACGGGCGGAGGCGAACAATATCTATTATGAACAGGCATCTGCCCTGATAGATGCCGGCGTGGACCTTATTCTCCTCGAGACCTTCAACGACCTTGCCACCATCAAAATTGCCATCGAAGGCGTCAGGCGCGCCTCTGCGGATATCCCCGTCATTGCCCAGATGACACTCTCCGAGAACCTTGAAACCTTTACCGGCGAAAAACCCGACCAGGCGGCGGCGGAACTTTCCACCATGCCCATTCAGGCGGTGGGATTCAACTGCAGTGTGGGTCCGGCGGCAATGCTGGATGCCGTTAGGTCGGCAAGGGGGGCGACAAAGCTGCCCCTCACCGCCCAGCCCAATGCCGGCGCTCCCCAGAAGGTGGAGGGGCGCAGTATCTATCTGGCAACGCCGGAATACATGGCGGAATATGCCAAGCGTTTCATCCAGGCAGGTGTGAACATTGTTGGTTCCTGCTGCGGCTCGACGCCCGCCCACACGCATGCCATTCGCGCCGCTGTGAGGGCGCTTGTCCCTGGGCGGCTGGCGGAACATATTCACATCCTCGAAAAGCCTGAAAAGGTTGGAGCGCGTCCGGGAATCCCGACCCCCTCACATTTTGCCCGCAAAATAGGTGAGAAAAAGTTTGTTGTGAGTGTGGAGCTGGACCCGCCGTCAGGCACAGACCCCGACGCCGTCATTTTGGAGGCGCGGAAATTGAGTGAGGCGGGTATTGACGCCGTCAACATTGCCGATGGTCCCCGCGCCACTGCCCGCATGAGTTCCCTCTCCCTCGCTCTCCTCATCCGCGAACGCGGCGGGATTGAGCCAATTGTCCATTACTGCTGTCGCGACCGCAACCTTCTGGGCATCCAATCCGACCTCATCGGGGCGCATGCCCTCGGGATTTTCAACGTCCTCCTCATCACGGGCGACCCGCCCAAGATGGGGGATTATCCCTTCGCCACGGCGGTGTTTGATGTTGATTCTATCGGGCTGGTCAAAATCGCAAGCAATCTTAACGTCGGACTGGACCTCGCCGGGAATTCCATAAAGGGACAGACGTCCTTTTTCATCGGTGTGGGGGCGAATCCGGGGGCGATGAACCTGGATGAGGAGGTGCGGCGCTTTGAAAAAAAAGTGGAGAGCGGCGCACAATTCGCATTCACTCAACCGGTGTATGACGCGTCTCTCCTTGAGAACTTCTTGAAGAGAATTGAGCCTTTCCGCATCCCTGTCCTTGTGGGAATTCTGCCGCTTTTAAGTTACAGGAATGCTGAATTTCTGCACAATGAGGTGCCGGGGATGCAGATTCCAGAGGCGATTCGTGAGCGGATGCGCCGCGCTGAGTCAAAGGATGCGGCGCGGGCGGAGGGAATCAGGATTGCGCGGGAATCGCTCTCCGAGGCGCGTCCAATGGTGGATGGCGTGTATATCATGCCTCCATTTGGTCGTGTGGAGTCCGCCCTGCAGGTTCTGGAGCCGTGAAGGGGCGCTTGACGTGCGGGTGTGTGGGTGACACTTCTCAATAAATTCAGGAATCCTTGGACACAAAAGAGAAAAAGTTTCTGATTTTTCTTTTCCTTGGCGCCCTCCTGTTAAGGGTGTTTTATCTCTTCGAGATGACCGACAGTCCCTATTTTGGCGCGCCATTCCTTGATGAACTTTATCACCTGACATGGGCGAGGGAGATTGCGGCGGGAGAGTGGATTCGCCATGACGCCTTTTTCCGCGCCCCGCTTTATTCCTACCTTCTCGGGATTTTCATCCGTATCTTCGGCGTGGATTTTTTTCTCATCCGCTTCATTCAGCACCTCTTCGGCGCGAGTGGGGTGATAGCAATATACTTTCTCGCCCGGCGCATATTTTCGGCGCGGGAGGCGCGCATTGCGGGCATCCTCGCCGCCTGCTGCGCCCCCTTCTTTTTCCTTGAGGGTGAGATGCTGGACATATTTCTCCAGTTTCTTTTTTATCCGCTCATTCTGATTCAGGCATTGCGGTCGCTGGAGACGCCCTCGGTGAAAAACTGCCTGATTGTAGGATTTCTTATTGGACTCTCAGCCATTGCGCGACCCAACATTCTTCTCTTTGTTCCCATCCTGTTCATCTTCTGGGGATATATCTGGCGAAAAAAGCGCGATGCCCCGATTGACCTTGCATTCCGGTGGGGCGTGGCATTCATTGCGATGTTAATCATCATCCTTCCCGCAACCATTCATAACTACCTCGCCGGTCGCACCTTTGTCCCCATTGCCTCGTATGGGGGCGTAAATTTTTATATAGGGAACAACCCGAAGTCGGATGGCTTCACCGCCCGCACGGCGCGCCGGATGTTTTTTTTCGGACGATATGAGGATTCTGTGGAGGCGTTTGCGCGGGAGGAGGCATCCCTGCAGATGGGGCGGACCGACCTCACGGCGGCGGAGGTGAGCAGATACTGGGGCGCCCGCGCAATGAGGTGGATTCTGGAAAATCCCCGGCAATGGGCGGCTTTGATGCTGAGAAAGACCGCCATCTTTTTCGGAAATTATGAAATAAAAAATAATAAAAATATTTATTTCGTGGCGCGATATTCCGGGATTCTCCGGGTCTTCCTTGCCTTTCTGCCATTCGCACTCGTGGGTTCTTCGGGGTTGCTCGGCCTCTTCTTCGCCATCAGGAAAAGACCATCGCCGGAAGTGTGGTTGCTGTTGCTATTTTTCATCACATACACTGTGAGTGTGGTCCTTTTCTTTGTCACGGCGCGTTACAGGGCGCCTGTCCTGACACTTCTCATCCCCGCAGCGGCTTATTGCCTCACCACGCTCTGGGATGCCTCGGGCGCGGGACGTCATGCCACCCTCTTCGGCGGGATGGTCGCCCTCCTCGTGCTTGTGAGCATCTCAATCCCGGACTGGTTTCACGTGAGACCCGCCAACTTCTCCAGCGACCACTGGAGTGTTGGAAATTGTTATCAGGAGAAGGATAATCTGCCTCTGGCGGAAAAACATTACCGCATGGCGCTCACTCTTGACCCGGATTATGATGACGCCCTGAACAATCTTGGCGAGGTCTTATATAAAAAGGGGGACTACAGTTCCGCACTGGAGACGTTCAAGGACCTCCTCCGGCGTCACCCGGATTACGTTGCGGGCTGGAATAATCTGGGTGTTTGTTATGAAGACCTTTCCATCTTCGGAAAGGCGGAAGAGGCATACCGCACGGCGCTGATATTGTATCCCGCACACATCAGGGCGCGATTGAACCTTGCGGAGGTCCTCCTGAAGCAGGGACGCCCCGACGAGGCACACAGGGAATATGACACCGCCCTCAATACCGCCCCGCCAGCCTTGCGTCCCGCAATTCTCTCCGACAAACGCTTCAGCGCCTTTCCAAAACCATGAACATCCCCTTCCGCCGCAGGCTCACCAAGTGTGGATTTGTAACAACGCCGCATATTTTTGAAAAACGTTGACGCAGGGGCGCATCTCTGTGATGAATATCTGCTATAGACAGGGAGACAGGCGGCGGGGAATGAAAATCAGGACTGCGGAATTTGTGAAAGGCGCCGTTGCACCGGAGCAGTTCCCGCGGGATGGTTTTCCGCAGGTGGCATTTGCTGGACGCTCCAATGTGGGCAAATCCAGCCTGATTAATTCCCTTGTGAACCGCAAAAATC
>JAPLSR010000141.1 GCA_026398545.1 Candidatus Sumerlaeota bacterium
TATGATTATATCTATGACCGTATTGCCCTGAAACACCAGAAGAAAGAATCCGCCAGGGAAAAACAATAATGAAAAAAAGCAAGGTCTTTTATACTGATGCGCGGTCCTTGCATTACCGCTCTGATTACAGCCTGCCCGTCAAGTATAAACGCCTCCTTGAGAAAGCCAATTTTAAACAATACATACCGTCCGGAAAAAAGGTTGCCGTGAAAACTCATTTCGGCACGCTTGGCGCTTTTCGCATCGTCCGACCCACTTTCCTTCGCATCACCGCGGAAGCCGTAAAGGAAGCGCGTGGTATTCCCTTCATTACCGACTCAGGTGGGCTGGGCAAGCTGGAAAGCGCCGTCCATAATGGGCTCACAGAACTCTCGGTGGGCGCGCCGATTATTCTGGCAGGCGGCATCAAAGACTTAGATGCCGTCATGGTAAAGACCGAAGGCCCCCTGCTTAGCGAAATCGGCGTGGCGGGCGCAATTTATGATGCCGATGCGATGGTGGTTGTATCTCACTCCAAAGGACATGTGCAATCGGGCTATGGGGGCGCCATAAAGAATATCGCTATGGGATGTATAACGACGCAGAATCGTGCGGGCGAAAATCAGCGGGGGCGCATACACGCCAGAGGCGATGCGCCCTTCCACTGGGATGAGTCGCTCTGCACCCTGTGCGGCCAGTGCGTCGTTCAGCGCAGGCATGGTGGAGTCTTGCAGGGCAGTCCTCAGCACATTTGAGCCAAATCGCGTCGTCTACATCAATTTTGTCCTTGAATTCCAGCCGGAATGCGATTGTATGCAAATGGCGGATACACCCATCATCCAGGACCAGGGAATCCTGGTCAGTGATGATATAGTGGCAATAGATGCCGCCACACTCGACCTCGTTGCAAAGGCGCAGCCACTCAGACAGTCGCGCTCGGAGGATAACAATATCAAAGACGCCGGTCCTGACATGCTGAAAAACACAATTGGTCGCGACCCATGGATTCCCTTGATAACCGCTGAGGAGATGGGGCTCGGCAGCACAAAATATGAACTTATCCGGGTTGAACCGGGGAAATAATTGGAATGGTTTAACGACTGGTGGAACATCAAAATCTCCTTGAAAAAATCTCACGCGCCTCCCGCATGGTGGATGACTTCCTCCTCCAATTCATCAAGCAGGACAGGCAGATACCCAACCTCCATGAGGGTCTCCTGTATGCCCTTGGACTGGATAGCGATGAACAGGTGACTCGGGGGAAACGACTGCGCCCGGCGCTGGGGATGCTCGTATGTGAAGCCCTCGGCGGTCGCGCGGAGGATATTCTCCCCATTGCCGCCGCCGTTGAACTCTTCCATAATTTTACCCTCATCCACGATGATATCGAAGACGGCGACACCTTCAGGCGAAACCGTCCATGCGTCTATGTGAAATACGGTCTCGCCCATGGTATCAATATCGGTGATTACATGTTGGTGATGGTGTTCCGGGCAATGATGGAACACAGCCCGCACTCTATCCCACCCCGCACCAGAGACAAAATTTTTGAGGTTTTAACAAGCGCCTTTGACCATACACATATAGGGCAGGCGCTCGACATCAATGCCCGTTCACGCCACGACCTCACCACAGAGGAATACTTTCTCATCGTATCCGAAAAAACAGGTTACTGTCTTGCGGCACCGATGATTGCCGCGGCAATTCTCACAGGCGCCGGGAAATCCGTGAACCGCGCCTTTGAATCCTATGCCAATGCAATTGGACCCATGTTCCAGATAAGGGATGACATGCTTGACCTGACAGAGGGCAAGGGGCGCAAATCCATCGGTTCAGACATCCGCGAGGGTAAAAGGAGTTTTCTCGTTGCCCATGTCGGCGGCGTCTGCGCCAGAGAGGAGCGGGAAAAATTATACCTTATCCTGGATGCACCGCGCGAAAAAACTACAGATGATGATATACAGTGGGTGAACAAACTCTTCCGGAAATATGGCAGTTTTGAGGCGGCTGAGGAGACAAACAAACATCTTTTGTCCGAAGCCTTCCGGGCGATTGCCCGTCTCCCACAAAATCTAAAGGAGCTTCTCATTTCCTTTGCTGAACTCCTGTTAACGAGAAAAAGATGATGAAATGCCTTATCACAGGAGCAACAGGGTTTATCGGGAGCCACCTTGTGGAGGCGCTCACCGCACGCGGCGCGGAAATCGCCTGTCTCGTCCGGCGGACAAGCAATCTGCGCTGGCTGAAAAATCATAATATTCAATATCACACTGGCGAGGTGACGGAAAAAGAGAGCCTTCGCAAGGCGGTGCGCGATGTGGAATATATCTTCCATCTTGCAAGCCTCACCAAAGCGGTCTATCCGGAGGATTATTATCTGGTTAATACAGGAGGAACGAAAAACATCCTTGAGGTGTGCGCTGAGGAAAATCCCCCCTTGAAGAGATTTATTCTTGTGAGTTCCCTCGCGGCGGCGGGTCCCTCCCCCACTGAATCGCCTATTTTAGAAACTCATCCGCCTCGCCCCATCACCGATTATGGAAACAGCAAGCTTGAGGCGGAGCGCATCGCCACTGAATTCATGTCACATCTGCCCATTACCATTGTTCGCCCGCCGGTCGTTTACGGTCCGCGCGACCATGACATCTATTTTTATTTCAGGTTAATCAACCATGGTGTTATCTTCAATGCAGGCGGTGCAAACCCGCTACTCAGCATTATTTACGCCCCCGACCTGGTGGAGGCAATGGTTCGTCTTGCAACCCTTGAGCAATCGGCGGGGGAAACCTATTTCGTTTCCAGTCCCGAACCTAAATATATGGACGAGCTGACTTCCCTCATTGCCTCAGCGCTCGGGAGGAAAAAAGTCCTGAAGATTCCCGCCCCGCTCTGGGTGACAGATATCATGGCATGCCTCATGGAGGCGTCCAGCCGTCTTACAAAAAAACCCGCACTGTTAACCCGCCAGAAGATTCGGGAAATCCGGCAGAAGGCATGGGTGTGCAGCGCAATGAAACTGAAGAAGGATGCGGATTATATATGTCCCACGCCGGTGGAGAAGGGTATTGCCGAAACGGCAGCCTGGTACAGAGAGAATGGCTGGTTGTAAACAATTCACCACGTCCCGTGAGGAATAGAGACATCATCGCCTTGCAAACGCTCCCTGTCAGATTGCGCCCCCTTTCTGAATATCTAATTTATATTGACGCCTGAATGTTTCACCACTACAAGTATTCCCTGTTTTAAATCACAGAAAAACATCAGAAGCGAGTGAGATAATTATGGACATCCTTAAGCCTGAGGACCTCAAGTATCCCGGTGCGCTGATTGCCGTTGAAGGGCTGGACGGCTCCGGCAAATCTACACAGATACACCTCATCAAACGCTGGCTGGAACTGGAGGGATACAAGGTCTTTTTCACCGAATGGAACTCATCCCTTGCCGTTAAACCCGCAACCAGAAAAGGCAAAAAACGAAACCTGCTCACACCGACAACCTTCTGCCTGATTCATTGCACCGACCTTGCTGACCGGTATGAAAGGCAGATTGAGCCACTTCTCCGCGCTGGCTATATTGTGCTTTCAGACCGCTACATATACACAGCCCTTGCGCGCGATGCTGTGCGGAACTGCGACCGCGGCTGGGTGAGACGCATTTACAGCTTCGCCGTCCATCCCACAATTACCTTCTTCTTCAAAGCCCCGCTTGAGGTTGCACTCAATAGAATTCTCAGCGGCCGCCCCAAATTGAAATATCATGAGGCGGGTATGGATCTCCACCTCTCAGAAGACCTTTACGAAAGTTTTCGCATATTTCAGGGAAAAATCAATGAGGAATATCTCAAGCTGGTTGATGAATACAACATGGTTGTTATCGATGCCACACAGGCGGTTGAAAAACAGCAGGAACTCCTCCGCAAAATAATACACGAGAAAATCGACCTGTCACGTTACAAATGGAGATCATTCAGATGAGTCCGAAACAATGTTATGAAATTGTCCCGCCTAATGTGAATCTCGGCGCCCTTACGGGAAAACTCTTCGTCATTGAAGGGGCGGACGGTTCCGGGCGCTCCACCCAGATAAGTCTCCTGACAGACTGGCTTGAGCATGACGGCTATGCCGTTGTGAATGTGGGTCTGAAGCGCTCCACACTCATCTCAAACGAGCTTAATTCCGCCCAGCAGAGTAAGGCAATCAGTCCAATAACGCTCAGGTTATTTTATGCCACGGACTTCATGGACCAGCTGGAAAATGTGATAATTCCTGCACTGCGCGCAGGCTTTATCGTCCTCGCCGACCGCTACATTTACACCCTCATGGCGCGAGCCATTGTCAGAGGAGCTGACCCCGCATGGGTTGAGTCCCTTTACAGCCTTGCACTTATACCTGATGCCGTGTTCTACCTCATGGTCCGTCCACGGATACTCATTGAGCGTAATTTCCAGAAAAAATCCACATTAGATTATTGGGA
>JAPLSR010000072.1 GCA_026398545.1 Candidatus Sumerlaeota bacterium
GTGTAAGTGTATACCCATACACTCTTTCCCTAACGACCTTTCCGATCTATCCGTTTTCACATGCTGGGGGAACCGTTTTTGAATCGGCACGCGCCGGAGATGCTTTTCTATGCGCGGGAAAAAATCCCGCACCTCTTCATAAGTATTGAGACCAATGGACTCCTGGTAACGCCGGAGGTGCAAAGGGCGCTTGTGGGAGCGCGGGTCGATTATGTCAAGTTTTCCATTGATGGCGCCTCGCAGGAGACATACGCGCAGTATCGCATCGGTGGTGATTTTCAAAAGGCGTATGAGAACATGGCGGGACTTGTGGCGGCGCGGCGTGAGGCGGGCACAGACCGCCCGCGCGTGGTGTGGCAGTATATCCTTTTCAAGTGGAATGATTCGGATGAGGAGGTCAGGAAGGCTCAGAGACTGGCGCGCGAGGCGGGGGTGGACCATCTTTACTGGCTTGTTACCCATTCTGCGGGAGCCTCGGAGCATTTTCTTCCGGGCGGGCACTGTCCGCTCTTTGAGGGCGAGGGACAGTCGTTAAATGAGACAATTGAGATTGCGGGTCGGAGGGGCGAGCCGATGGTTCGTCCTGAGCCCGCACTTGGTGAATATGACCCCTGGAAATGACAACACTGAAGCCGCAACCGGAGAGAGGTATGGAAATTATTGGTTCACTTGAAGGGCTTGCCGAGATTCCCGAAGGGGCGTCAACCCATCTGACCCTCGGGGCGTATGATGGTGTTCACATAGGGCATCAGGCGCTCATCCGGCGGACTGTGGAGACCGCGGAGGAAGGAGGCGCCCTCTCCGTCGTCTTTACCTTTCGGAATCATCCCTTGAGCATCCTTGCCCCCTCTTATGTTCCGCCGCGGCTGACGACGGATGATGTGCGGATTCGCCTGTTTTCCGAGATGGGCGTCAGGATTCTGGTGCTGGTGGAGTTTGACCATGCCCTTGCTCATCTGACGGCAACGGAGTTCACGCGGGAGATACTTGTCAAACGTTTGCGGATTCGCCATGTGGTCTGCGGGCATAATTTTCATTTTGGACAGGGAGGCGCGGAGGACGTGCAATCTCTCAAGGAGAAGGGCGCCGAGATGGGATTCACCGTGGAGCAACTTGAACCTGTGAAGGTCAGGGGCGTCATTGTGAACAGCTCGAGAATCAGAGAGCTCCTGACGCAGGGGCTTGTCTCCACAGCGGCGGAATTTCTCGGAAGACCTTATTCCATCCGCGGGGAGGTGGCGCGGGGGACAGGGCGCGGACGGACACTTACATATCCCACGGCGAATCTCGTCCCTTGCGAGGACATACTGCTTCCCGGCAGCGGTGTTTATGTTGTGCGGGTCATTGTGGATGGCGCGCCGTATGGGGGGATGATGAGCATCGGGACAAATCCCACTTTTCCGCCTGAGCATTTCAGCATTGAGGCGCACCTGTTCGATTTCAATGGCAACCTGATGGGGAAGGTGATTGAGGTGGAGTTTATTCACCGGATGCGGATGGAGATGAAGTTTGAGAGTGCGGAGGCGCTTGTCCTGCAGATGCGCCGCGATGAGACGTCCGCCCGCAAGTTTCTGAAGGGATACATTACTAAAATTCTTAGATAATTTCTCGCAGTCGCCGACGCTCCATAGCTCTGGCGACGGAGCGAGAAGGCGGAGAACGCCGAAGTTATTGTGGTTTTAAAGAGCTTGACCCGTTTTTTTATCGGGGGGATGGTAGTCCAATATTTTATGAAAGGCTGGTAATTGAGTATGAAAAAGTGTCGATTGAGGGTGGCGATTTTAGTGGTATTGACGGCGGTGTCATGGATGACCTTTGGCATGCCTTCTGTGACACTGGGTCAGAATACCGACACGAAAAAGGAGGAACTGAAGAAGGAGGGGGCAAAGGAAACCATCAAAGAGGAACCTGTCAACATGGACGCCATTGTTGCCCGTTGGGGTGACAGGGTGATTAAGGAGGGAGATGTCAGGAAAGAGATGGATAAGAATGCCCCATATATACTTTATCCCGCCCGCTCAGTTTCCGAGCTTCCGAAGGAAGAGCAGATGCAATACAGGAGGAAAATGCTGAATTTCATAATTGACAGGAGGCTGATTCAGGACTCGGCAGGTGAGTTGAAGGTTGTGGTGAATGATGAGGATACCAGTAAGGGCATTGCCGATATAAAGAAACATTTCCCCGATGAACAGGCGTTTGCCTCTGCCCTAAAACAGCAGCAGATGACCGCGAAGGACCTTGAGAGCGATATTCGCCGGGATATGACCATCAGAAAGGTGATTGACACGGTTACTGCCACAACCCCGACTGTCACGGAACAGGAGGTTGCGAACTATTACAAGGAAAACCCCGAGCGCTTCAAGCAGCCGGAGGAGGTATGGGCAAGCCATATTCTGGTGAGTGCGGACAAGAATGCATCGATTGCGGATCGCGAGGCGGCGCGGAAGAAGATTGAGGCGCTGAGGAAACGGTTGCTTGCGGGGGAGGATTTTGCGCAGCTGGCAAAGGACAACTCTGACTGCCCATCCGGCAAGCGCGCCGGTGGAGACCTTGGCTGGTTCAAACGTGGCAGGATGCTCAAGGAGTTTGAGAATGTCGCCTTTGCCCTCAAGCTGGGGGAACTCAGCGATATTGTGGAGACCCCCGTCGGATACCATATCATCAAGGTTCATGAAAAGCACGCCGAGAGGGTTATAAGTCTTGAGGAGGTTAAGGGAGACTTACGTCGGGACCTGATTACGAAGAAGAAAGGCGAGGTATTTGAAAGGTGGTTGACGGAACGAAAGAAACAGGTGGTGTTCACGAATCAGGAAGATAAAGATATTCCAAAGGAAGAGGTGAAGAAGTAATAGATGAGGACGTCCCATCTGACAGCTGGCGTCCTTTTGTTATTCATCACGGGTTGCGCTCTCATTTCAACGCGACCCTTCAGCCCCCTGAGGACGGATTATCCTGCCGGACTTGATGCGTCTGAGATTTTCCGGGTGCTGGAGGGGCGTTCTGTCACTCATGAGCGGCTGTGGGCCGGCGGCGAGATAACCCTTCGCGGTGAGCCGCTCAAGGGAAAGAAGTTCTTCAATGCGACGCTCCTTTATGAGGCGCCAGACCGACTCCGTTTGCGCGGCTCCCGCATGCTTACCTCCACTCTCTTTGAATATATAATGAGCGCCGACAGGGTTGCGGTTTTATTCAACCACACGAAGGAGTGGTTTGGGGGGACGCAGGGAGAATTTGAGAGGCATCCCGAGGCAACACTCGGGCTGAATCCGGTTGAGCTCCCCAAAGCCCTTTTGATTCAGCAGGACTTTATGGGACGACTTGGGGGCGGGGAGTTTGACCGCCGGGGGGTCAGCGGGGAGGATTATCTCTTCCTCTCTACAAAGGGCGATAATCGGGTGGCTTTTCTTTTGAGGAGGAAAGACTTACTTGTCCGCGAGGCGGCTGTCTATAGACAGGATGGGCGACTGCTCCTCCGGCTGCGCTACAGGAGATACGGTTTGTTTCTGGGGGAGGTTCTGCCTGAGGAACTGGAGATGTATTTTGCCTCAAGTGGCGTAACGGCGCGTGTCCATGTGGCGGAGTACAAATTTCCGACCCGGTTTGAGAGCGCGGTTTTTTCACTTACGCCGGCAGTCGGATTTAAGCGATATCCCCTTAACAGGCTCTGGGAGGCAACTGAGAATCGGAGAAGCGGAGAAGCGGAGAAGCTGAGATAGGTCTGATATAATGGTCAAGAAGGCTCTTCGGATATTATTCGCCCTCATTTTAAAACATCCGATGACCGTTATTGTTCTTGTGGGAATCCTCACAATTGCATCTTTGATAGCGGTTTTTTACTTAAGCATTGAGACGGACGTTGCGAATCTTCTGCCATCTGATTCTCCCGTTTTGTCCACATTCAATAAGGCACTTTCCACATTCAGGACATTTGATTTTACGTTTGTTGTGATAGAGGCGGAGGAAGCCGGGCAGGCGCCTTCGCCGCCAGAGCTTCAGCGCCGTGCGGCTGATTTATTGATTCAGGCTGCCGAGACTATTGCCCCTGCGCTTGACAACCCTGCCTATGTTTATTCCGTGGATTACAAATCCGACCCGCGGCTCAAAGCCTTTTACATCATCAACAGGGAATCTCGTCTTTCCTGCCTTCTTAATAAGGCTGACTTAGAGGCGGGACTGGCGCACTTCGCCCCGGACATGATGGAGGCTTATATGGTCCGGCTTGCGCGCCATCTTCAGTCTCTTCCATTGACCGTAGAGCGTGAACATATCATTGTGGACCCCTTTGACCTTGCCCGGCTTTTTGACCACAGGATGATGGTGAGTCGCGGACCAACCTATTTTCCCATGAGGAGGGGATATTTTCTCTCTGAGGATGGGATGATGCTGCTGATGGTTCTTCGCCCTCTTGAGCCCGCCTCCGACCTGAAATTCTCAACAGACCTCATGATGTTTCTCAATCGGGTGCGCGATGTGCTTATCAGGAATAATCCTGACTTTCGGGGAAAGGTGAGAGTCTCCTATTACGGGACGTATGTAGAGACGGTTGCCAGTGCACGTACTATCCGGCATGACCTGCTTGAGACCCTGCTTGCATCATTCATCGGGGTTCTGGTGTTATTTTTTGTGGGATTCCGGCGGAAGAAGGCGCTGATTTATGTTGGGGTGCCACTTTTGGTTGGGATATTGTGGACGCTCGGTCTGACGCAGATTGTCTTAGGGCGGTTGACCGTGGTGACGTTTGCCTTTGGCGCTGTGTTAATAGGTCTGGGGATAGATTTTGGCATACATATTTACAATCGTTATCTTGAGGAGAGGGGGCGATCTGACCAGCCCTCCGTGTATAAGGCGCTTCATACCGCCCTTGTGAGGACGAGCGAGGGGTTGCTCCTTGGCGCACTGACGACATCTCTGGCATTTTTTTGTATGTTTTTCACTTCATTTCGGGGATTTCGAGAGCTGGGTTTTGTGGCGGGCAGCGGCATTCTCTGTTGCCTTGTTTCAGTCATTTTACTTTTGCCGGTGCTTGTGATGTATTTATCGCCGCGGCGGGAGGCTCGCCAGCGGTTTGACATCACATCAGTCGGTCTTCGGCGACTTTACAAGGTGGCGTCCGATTATCCCCGTGTGATGATTATTCTCGGGCTTGTTGTCAGTGTCTATTTTACCTTTCAGGCGCGCCATGTGCGCTTTGAGGAGAGTTTCGGCGCCCTGAAGCAACCCTCCAGCGCATATGAGAATCTGCGTAGCCGCATCATGGAGCGGTTCGCCCTTCCCTCATATCAGATTGTTGCCATTGTTACGGGAAGCACACTTCAGGGTATTCTGGAAAAGAACGACCGCCTTTATGACAATGTGGAGAGCCAGAAGGGCTATCAGATTCTTTCCTGTGACACATTGAGAGCGTTTCTTCCCGCTGTAGCGACCCAGCAGGAGTCCAAGAAGAGTATTCGCGACACGGTGGGCAACCGATATGAGCCATTGAAGGAGCGCATCATTTTTGCGGCTCGGAAGGCGGGGCTTTCCCCCATGGCGCTTGAGCCATTTTTCAAGTGGCTTGCCCGGCTCAAGGATGCTGCGGAAAAAAATGAGGATTTTATCCTTTATGAAGACCTGAGAGACCCTTTCATTATCCGTCTTGTGCAGGGTTATCTTGTGAAGGAGGGGCGGCAATACAGTGTTGTTACGCGGATATTTCCGCCGGCTGGGAGGTGGGAGTCCTCTGTTCCGCAGGATTTTCTGGACACCATAAGCCGTGGCGCGGGGGATGTGGAGTTCACCGGTATGGCAATTGTTGCGAATGAGATACAGGAGATGGTGAAGAGGGACCTTGCGGTTATTATCCTTATGGTGACCGGCTCGGTTTTCCTTTTAATGGTTTTATTCTTTGGCGGGGTGCGCAAGGCAATTTTTGCCATTTTCCCCGTTGTTCTCGGAAGTCTCTGGATGCTGGGGACGATTCGTATCATTGGGATTGAGCTGAATTTTTTGAATGTTATTGTCATGCCGATGATTATCGGTATTGGCGTGGATAATGGCATTCATCTCATTCAGAGGTATTATGAGAGGGGGAAAGACCCGACATTGAGCGACCTTCGCCGGGCGGTTTCACGGACTGGCAGGGCACTGGTCATGACATCACTCACCACGATTGTCGGGTTTGGTTCGCTTGCCTTGGCGGATTTCCGCGGTATCCGGGAGATGGGGCTGATTTCAATCCTTGGCATCACCTATACACTGATTGCCTCGCTTGTCCTGTTGCCTGCCCTTCTGAAGATATGGACCCAGCGCCACACCTTCTGGGACCTCATCAGCCGTGAAGAGGGCGAGATAAGGTAGATTGCGACATTCCTCGTGGCGGATGAGAGTGGATGAGACTATCCTTCATATCTCCCCGTCAGGGGCGTAGTCCGTAATGATGGAGCGGGAGGTGACGAATTATGCGGCTTCATGAGATGATTGTGGAAGGGGCGGTGTTAATGGATATCAGCGTCCAGACGAAGGATGAGGCATTGAAAGAGATGGTGGATGCCCTTTCCCGTGCGGGCAGGTTGAGCCACCCCGAAGTTGTCCTGCAGAATGTGCTGGCGCGGGAAAGGACGCAAAGCACAGGCATCGGAGAGGGCGTGGGGATTCCCCATACCTGCACCGCAAGTGTCCATCAACCCCTGATTGCCTATGCGAGAAGTCGTAAGGGGATAGAGTTCCAATCCATTGATGGCAGACCGGTTAATCACATATTTCTCATTCTGGGGCGGGTGAATGGCGAGGCTCTTCAGTTGAAGATACTCGGACATCTTGCGCACCTTTTTCATATACCGGGGTTTCTGGAGGGTCTCTGCCGGCTGGAGAATCCCGACTCGTTTGTGACTTCTGTAAGGGAATGCGAGGCGGGGCTTGGGGAGATTGAGACGCCGAAGGATATGCCTTCTGTGTGTGTTGCGGGCGCGGGGAATGGCGGACTGGCGTTGGCAGGTCATCTTGCCCTGATAGGCTGTCGTGTGCATCTCTTCAACAGGAGCGAGGGGCGTCTGACCGCTGTCAGGATGGCGGGCGGAATCCAGGTGACCGGCGAGGTGAACGGTTTTGCGAAGCTTGGTATTGTAACAACGGATGCGCGGGAGGCGCTTTCCGGCGTTGACCTTGTCATGGTTGTGATTCCGGCAACGGGGCACAGGGATATGGCGAGGCTTCTCGGTCCGCATCTGACGGATGGACAGGTGGTTGTTCTGAACCCCGGCGGGACGGGCGGGGCGCTTGAATTTGCCGATGTCCTTCACCAGTTGAAGGTCGGTGTTTATTATTTTCTGGCTGAGGCGGAGACGCTCATTTATGCCTGCCGTGTCACCAATCCCGGACAGGTGCGCATCTTCAGGATTAAAAACGCCGTTCCTGTGGCGACCTTTCCCGCCTACCACATTCCAGATGTTCTTGAGACTCTCCGGAAGGTCCTGCCATACTTTATCACCGGGGATAATGTGCTTAAGACGAGTTTAAGCAATATAAGTGCGGTGTTTCATCCGGCACTTACAATCATGAATGCCGCCTGGATTGAGGGGAGCAAGGGGGATTTTGAATTTTACCTTGAGGGGGCGAGTCCTTCCATTGCGAAGGTCCTTGAGGTTCTTGATGCGGAGCGCATACGCGTGGCGGAGGCGCTGGGTGTGAGGGTTCTCACGGCGCGGGAATGGCTTTATCAGGCATATGGGGTGGCTGGGGACAATCTTTATGAGGCAATGCAGGCGAATGATGGCTATCGGGGGATAAAGGCTCCCAACACCCTTGACTACAGATTTATCACTGAGGATGTCCCGACGAGTTTAGTTCCGCTTGCCTCACTGGGGGAGCATCTGGGAGTTGCCGTGCCAACGATAAAGACCATTATTCATCTCTCCAGCGTTCTGCATGGTGTGAACTATATGATGACAGGGCGGACGGTGGAGAGGCTTGGACTTTCCGGGCTTAATGTGCGGCAAATCCGCCGCCTTGTGGAGGATGGGAAGAGGGAGTGAGGGGAGAATTCACCTATTCACTTGACGGTTTGGGAAGAAAATGGGCATTGTTTATTGCATTTTTTTATAGGACGGCGTGGGGGAAAATTCGGAGGGAAAACGGGCGGGGTTAAGTGAATCGGACACGACAGATTGTGGGCATTATCCTTGTGGGGCTTCTCCTTCCTGCTGGGGCGGCGCTTGCTGTTTTATATTTCGCCCTGTGGAATAATTATAATCATCTTTCAGCCATCAAGGATTATTTTAACCTCGAGGCAGACCAGATTGTCCTTGTAACCGGCATTGGTTTTGGCGTGACGGGGTTTCTTTCAATCCTTGCGTGGCTTCTTTCGTTAGATACGCGACGTGTCGGACGACCCGCATTTCAGTTATACCTGAATTTTCTGGGGCTTGCGATACAGGCGGCGGCTCTGGCGGGCGCCGGACTTGAAAACGCCGTCACGTATCCCATTGTCATTATCGCCGCCCTTTTCGTTGCCGTTGCGCCTCCCTTTTTGATATTCCCGATTGAGACGCTCCTGCGACAGGGTTTTTTTTGGTTGGGTCTTGCCGCAACGAGGTTAAAATTTTTCCGGCTGGCAGTCTTTTCGATTCATAAGGCGCTTCTTTTCAAGCCGCAGGAACCATTGCTCCTTGAATCGTTAGGACAGGCGCTGCATAAAAGCGGGCAGGTCTCCGCCGCACGGGCATTTCTTCTTCCCCTAATGAAGAGCGCCACCCTGTCCGAGGCGACCCTTTACCTCATTTCTGAGGGCTATGAGAAGCAGGGGAAGCCGGAGCAGGCTATACCCTTTTATCAGGCGCTCAGGGAGCGCCGTCCCGATGACAAAACCCTCGCCTCCAAACTGATAGACCTGTATCTCAAGACGGAGCAGATAGAGCGGGCAATCCCACTGGTGGAGACTGAAACGGATTTCTCCTCCATTGAGGATATTCTGAAACTGGAGCGACTCCATGTCCGCGCAGGCAATATCCCACGGGTCCGCGAGCTCCTTGTCCGCCTGAGGCGAATTGAGGAACCGCCCTGCACACGGACACTTTTTGAATACCGGCGTCTGCTCCAGATGATGCCGGATGACAAAGACCTGCTCCGCGAGCTGGCGGAGATTTGCAAGGAACTGGGGAAGAAAGAGGAGTCGGCGGATTATTATGAAAGACTGCTGGCGCAGGAGCCTGAAAACAAGGAACTCCGCAGGCAACTCCTTGAGCATTATATTGAAGCCTCCAATGTAAAGATGGTTGAGCATCACATTGAATATCATGTCCAGCACGGAGAGGTCTCCCTGCTCATCATGAGGGAATATGCCCAGTTGCTCATAAATAAGGAAAACTATGAGAGCGCCGCCCAGCACCTTTTAAAGGCGAAGGAGAGTTATCCGGAGGAATACTCATTTCCCCACATCCTTTCCGAACTTTATTACAACCACAAGGAGTATGACAGGGCGCGCTCGGAGATGGCGGAGGCGCTCCGTCTTGCCCCGCCGGAAAAACGGGAGGAACTCCAGATTCTTTACCGCAAGATTGAGGGAGGTATTCTGAACACCCAGATAAAGGAACTGCGCGAGAGCATTGAACGAGACCCCACAAATGTTGCTCTCCGCTTTGAACTGATTGAAAAACTCATGGCAAACTCCTACCTTGAAGGGGTGACAAGCGAGATTGACACCCTCCTCTATTATCATCCCGAAATGAAGAAGGAGATAATGGCATTCATTGAAGACCTCAGCCTGAGATATGAGCGAAATTATCTCCTCCTTGATTTCTTAGCGGATATGAGCCTCAAGGAGGGAAATTTTGACAAGTGCATGGAGATTTATGAGCGGATGTCCGTCAAGTCGCTTGACCGGCGGGAGGCGATGAGGTCATGTGTGGAGAAGATTTTGAAACTCAACCCGAGCTATCTCCCCGCACACGGAAAAATCGGCGACCTTGCGCACGAGGCAAAAGACCTTGAGACTCTCATCTCCCACTACCGCATCTGTCTTGAGGGGAATGAAGAGATGATGGCTGACCGCCTTGAAACCTTCTTTGATGCCCTGTATGAGACCGGCGCGCTGGAGGAGGCGGAACGGGTGGGGCTCAGCATGACGGCGAAATTTCCCGAAAATGCCCGTCTGTTCACAAAACTGGGACGTGTCTATCTGAACAGGGGACGCTTTGTTGAGGCGATTAGCGCATTTGAGAAGGCGAAGACACTTGCCCCCGAAGACAAGGAGACTCTCGCCCTCTTTGAGGAGGCATTCCGCAGGGAAAAGAAAAGACAGATTGATGAGATTTTAAAGAAATTGGAGGCGGAGCCGGATAACTCGGAATACCAGGAGCAGGCTGGCGACCTCTTTTCATTCTTTGAGGATTACACGGAGGCGGTGAAGCATTATCAACGCGCGGCGCAGTTGGCGCCCCATCCGGATTTGTGCAAGGTGAAACTCGCCTTTTCACTCGCCAGGCGCGGTATGATGGACCTCGCCGAGGAGACGCTTGATGAGGTTAAGCTCTCCCTGACTGAGAATCCCGACCAGGAGGGATTGAAGCATTATTTTTATGAGGCGGCAGTGCATTTTGAGAAGGAATTGCAGACCAAGACGGCGCTTAAGTTTTTCAAGCAGATTTTCCGCGTGGATGCCGGATACCGTGATGTGGTGGGCAGGATTGAGAAGATAGAAAATCTTGGCGTCACTGTCTCACCTTACGGGAAGCGGCTTCGTAACAAGTAAGACTGCGAAAATATTGTAAATTCTCTGTGAACTCTGTGACTCTGTGGTGAATAAATTTCATTTTTTAGTCTCTCTTAGTGTCTTAGTGTTTTGGTGGTGAGCAAATTTTTCAGGGTTTCTGGTAGGAGGCGCCGATGCTGCGGAGACACGCAATGCGGTCCTCAATTGCCGGGTGGGTGCTGAAGAGGGCGCTGGAGCGTCGCTCGAAGGGTTTGATGGGATTCACGATGTAAAGATGTTGTGTGGCGCGGTTGGCAACCTCCAGCACTTCGGGGTCTCTGGATATCTTTTCTAGCGCGGATGCAAGACCCTCGGGATAACGTGTCATCTCGGCGGCGGATGTATCAGCCAGATACTCCCGCTCGCGAGACATTGCCATCTGGATGAGCAGGGCGAATAGCGGCGCAATGATGGAGAGGACAACGGCAAGGAGGATGATAATTGCCTGCCCGCCGCCGCCGCGCCCCCGCCCCCTCCTGCCACGCCCTGCCCCGCCCCAGAAGACCCACCTCCGGAAATAATCACACATGAGAGCGATAATGCCCACCATGACCGCCATCAGCATGGCAAACCGGATGTCATAATTTTTGACGTGGGAGAGTTCATGCGCAACGACGCCCTGAAGCTCATCGCGGTTTAATTTTTCCAGAAGACCGCTTGTGACGGCGATAACGGCATGCTGGGGGTCGCGTCCCGTGGCGAAGGCGTTTGGGGCGGTGTCATTGATGATGTAAATTTCCGGCATGGGGAGACCGGAGGCTATGGTGAGTTCCTCCACGATGTTATAAAGCTGTGGGGCGTCCGATTTCTGAATCTTTTTCGCCCCTGAGACCCCAAGGATAATGGAACGACCGGAAAACCAGGCGATAAGGAGCATCCCGATAGCGAGCATTCCTGCTATAATAAGCCCTCCCTCGGGAGACTCAAAGAGCGCCTGTCCGAAGAAACCTCCAACGATTATGACAAGAATCATCATCAGAGAGATGAGGATGATGGAGTTACGCTTATTCTTTGCAATCAGGTCATACATGGATTTTTACCTGTTTATCGGAAAGTAATATTTACCCTTGTGCTGAAGAGCCTGATTGTGCAATAATATTTTTTTATAACATTCGGGGGAAGAGGAGATGTTACGACCAGTGGAGAAATGGAGAGGCGGTTTTTTCCCCGTCATTCTTGTCCTTGTTTTCGGGTTATCCATTTTAGTCCGTTTTTATAATATCGGGCATGCGGGGTTGTGGCTGGATGAGGTGCTTCAGGTGAAGGTCACGACCGGACCTTTTGCCTGTATCTGGAAGGGCGCCCCAAAGAACAAGCCGCCGCTTGATTATTACATCCAGTGGTTATTACTTCGGGGCGGGGAGGCGGAGGAATGGCGTGTGCGAATTCATGCCTGTGTGCTTGGAGCTGGGGCTGTTGCGGCGATGGGATTGTGCGGGTATGCCATGGGCGGTTTGACGTTAGCGTTTGTGGCGCTGGCTCTGGCATTTGCCAATCCTCTCATGGTGCGTTTTTCCCAGGATGGGAGGCCATATTCCCTGATGCTATTTTCGGAGTGCCTGTTTCTTGCAGTTTTCTGGCGTTTTCTCAGTAGAGATAGACCGCCGAAGCCGTCGGGCATTATTGCGATAGGGCTGTCAGCCATTTTATGCCTCTGGTCGCTTTACTGGTCTGCCATGGTGTGCCTTGCGAGCCTTCTTTTTGGTCTTGTGTGGCTTTTGATGGTCAGGCGAAAAGAACGGGTGAGCGCAATTATTTCAAACAGTCGCCTGTGGCTTGTCTCAGCTGTGTGTCTGGTGCTGGTGCTCTTGAGCGGCGTTCCGCTTGATTTTCGTGCGGCGAAGGCAATGGAGCCGCAATTTTACAGGACGTATGATGTGGTGTCATGGGAACGGGGCAGGATGTATATGGACATCTTTGCCATGGGGTATGAGTGGACGCAGTATGTCAAGGGCGCGGGGTGGGTGATGGCGGCGCTGGCGCTTGTGGGGAGTGTGGGGTGGATAGTGCGGCGCGGTCGCGCATCAGCGGCTCTCTTCTGCCTTTACCTGTTTATAATCTTTTTCCCTGGCATGTTTTTGTTTTATCGTATGATAGACCACTGGATGGAGGTGCGTTATGTTCTGGCGGGGCTACCGCCACTTCTCATGCTCTGCGCCATGGGGATAGAGACGATGGGATATCTTATTTCGGGCGTGTTTGAGAAGTGGGCGGCGCATCGGGTGAGCCGCACCAGGACTATAGTAATAGTTCTCCTTACACTTATTATGGTTAGTTTTTCGCTGGGATTTATTCTGGCGAATCCATTGAGGTGGGCTGATTGGCGGGGTTTTACACAACGTCTCAAGGGGGAATCTGCGCCGCCGCGGGTGGTTGTCGTTGGCAATTTTTATGACTGGGTGATGTTAGAGCACTATCTCAACCGCTACCGCATTCAGCAGGAGGTGGTTGTGAGTGATTTCAAACCGGCTGTGCTGAGGGATATATTGTTTAAGGGCGGTGACGTAATGGTTGCCTTTGAGCCGCACAGGTCTTTTGCCCCATTCAATCTTGCGGTGGCGTCATTGCCTGCAGTTGAGCCCGCCTTGGATGGACTGGATGTGAGGAGGCGATATTCACCGCAGGAGATGGAAAGGGTGAGGCCGGTCTTAATGGAGGATGCCCTTGGCGGCGAGAGGATGAGATTGACCATCCGTCCGGGTGAGGAGGCGTCTCCTTTCTTAGGGGCGGGGTGGAGCGCGCAAGAGCAGTGGGGGGAGATAGATATTTGCGCACTGGATGGTCCATGGGGGGAGTTTTATCTCCCCGTCTCCGAGCCCCGCCCACTAACCCTCACCTTGCGTGTTTATCCTTATACCCCGGAGGCAAAGTCTCCACTGGGGTTGAAAATCATGGTCAATCATGTTGACCTCGGCTCTAAGCCTGTGGGGGCGGGGTGGAATAACCTGAAGTGGGATGTGGATGCGTCAATTTTGCAAAAGGGCGTGAATGATATATATATTATTCCAAGCAGGATACTCTCTCCTTCATCGCGCGACCCGAAGAGTGGAGATTTCAGGGAGCTCTCGGTATGGGTGGAGCGGGTGGAGGTTGAGGCGAGCCGGTAATACATTAAGACGTTTAAGAGTTTAAGAGGTTTAAGGGGTTTAAAATGTTTTGTGCCGAAGCGGGGGAACGGTGATTTGGAGAAGGCGTTTAAGATTGGGGAGATAACCGGACTTACCAGTGAGGGGGTATCCGAGCGGCTGGAGAGGGACGGTTATAACGAGTTACCGGCCTCAAAGAAGCGGAGCATTTTTGCTATTGCCTTAGATGTGGTGCGGGAGCCCATGTTTCTCCTCCTTGTCGCCTGCGGCGTGATTTATCTCATGTCCGGCGGGATAGAGGAGGCGCTGATGCTCCTTTTTTTTGTTTTTGTAGTGATGGGGATTACGTTGTATCAGGAACGCAAGACGGAGCGCGCCCTTGAGGCATTGAGAGACCTTACCAGCCCTCGTGCGCTTGTCATACGCAACGGTGAGGAGCAACGTATTGCCGGGCGCGATGTGGTGCGTGATGATATTTTAGTTTTAAATGAGGGCGACCGTGTTCCTGCCGATGCCGTTCTTCTCTCCTGTGGCAATCTTAAGGTGGATGAGTCCATGCTCACGGGAGAATCGGTACCTGTGCGCAAGATGGTAGAGGAGGATGAGACGGATATGGGTCATCCGGGCGGCGAGGACCTTCCATTTGTTTATTCCGGCACGCTTGTTGTGCAGGGGCGAGGCATTGCGCGAGTTCTGGCGACGGGTATCCATACAGAGATGGGGAAGATTGGCAAGGTATTGCAGTCGCTTGGGACAGAGGAGACCCGTCTGCAGAAAGAGACGAACCGGATGGTGCGCAAGCTTGCCATGCTCGGGCTTTCCTTATGTGTTCTGGTGGTGATTATTTATGGTCTGACCCGCGCTGACTGGAAGCAAGGGCTTCTTGCCGGCATTACCCTTGCAATGGCAACACTGCCGGAGGAGTTCCCCGTTGTTCTGACGATATTTCTTGCGCTGGGTGCGTGGCGTATGTCCCGGGAGCGCATCCTCACGCGCCGCATGCCCGCTATTGAGGCGCTCGGTTCGGCAACGGTTTTGTGTGTGGACAAGACAGGCACGCTTACCCTCAATAGCATGACCGTCAGCAGAATTTTCGCCAAGGGGCACTTTTTTGACGTGTCAGGACACGGAAAGAGACCCCTCCCCGAGATATTTCACGAGATGGTTGAGTTCAGCATCCTTGGGAGCCAGCGCGACCCCTTTGACCCGATGGAGAAGGCAATAAAGCAGTTCGGTGAGCGTTTCCTTGCCAGGACGGAACATATTCATCATGACTGGACGCTGGTGCATGAATATCCGCTTTCACGGGAGCTGCTCGCCCTCTCGCATGTGTGGCGTTCGCCGGACGGTGTGGATTATGTCATTGCCGCCAAGGGCGCGCCAGAGGCAATTGCCGACCTGTGCCATTTTGATGAGAAACAGTGGGAGGAGCTCAACCAGAATATCACCATCATGGCGGATGAAGGACTACGGGTTCTGGGTGTGGCGAAGGCGCGTTTTCAGGAGCCAGCCCTGCCGGACGGACAGCATGATTTCACCTTCATATTTCTCGGGCTGGTGGGACTTACGGACCCGGTGCGTCCCACCGTTTCTGACGCCATCAAGGAATGCCACTCTGCGGGCATCGGGGTTATGATGATAACGGGGGATTATCCCGGCACGGCTCAGAACATTGCCCGCCAGATTGGCATGACCCCATGGGAGAAGACCATTACCGGTCCTGAGATGCAATTGATGACAGATGAGGAGTTGCGGGAGCGCATCCGTAAGGTGAACATTTTTGCGCGGGTTGTGCCGGAGCAGAAATTGCGCATTGTGAACGCCCTCAAGGCAAATGGCGAGATAGTGGCGATGACAGGAGATGGAGTGAATGATGCGCCGGCGTTGAAGGCGGCGCACATCGGGATTGCCATGGGCGGGCGCGGCGCCGATGTGGCGCGCGAGTCTGCGTCGCTTGTCCTTTTAGAGGATGATTTTTCTTCCATTGTCCGTGCGGTGAGGATGGGGCGGCGGATATTTGACAACATCAAGAAGGCGATAACATACATCTTTGCCATTCATGTGCCGATTGCGGGGATGTCTCTGATACCGGTTATTTTCCGATTACCGCTTGTCCTTTTGCCCGTCCATATTGTTTTTCTGGAGCTCATAATTGACCCTGCGTGTTCGGTTGTGTTTGAGGCAGAGCCTGCGGAGGATAAGTTGATGGAGCGCCCGCCCCGCAAGTCGACGGAGAGGCTGTTCAGTAAAAATGTCATGGCAATCGGGGCATTGCAGGGTTTGAGCGTGTTGATAATGGTACTACTTGTTTATGTCATCTCACTGTATCGCGCCCAGAGTGAGATGGAGGCGCGCGCCCTAACTTTCACCACATTGATTATTGCCAATCTGTGTTTGATACTGACGAACCGTTCCTGGTCGCGCACGATTTTGAAGATGTTGCGTGCGCCCAATGATGCCCTCTGGTGGGTGGTCGGCGGTGCGGCGGTATTTCTGGCGCTTGTCCTGTATGTCCCCTTCCTGAGGAATCTCTTTCGCTTTAGTTATATGCATGCCGTGGATATTTTCATCTGTCTGGGCGCAGGCGTGATGAGTATTATCTGGTTTGAGGGGCTCAAGGTATTTAGAGGCCCAAAAAAAATGAATATATTTTTACCATAGTCCGCCTCAGGCGAATTCACCATCCGGCTCTCCGGTTCTTCCTTGACGTATAGGCAGTGTGCTCTTATCTTTTTTTTCATCATGCGGCGGAAAGGAACAAGAGTTCGGCAAAGGCTCCGGCGGTGGGTTCACGGGTTCATCGCCGTCACCGCCATCTTCACGCTTTTATTTTCCCTTGCTATCGGGATTTTTGTTGCCTACGTCCGGACGCTTCCACCAATTGAGCAGCTGGAGAATTATTCTCCACCGCAGGCGACCTCCCTTTTTGACCGGACGGGCAGGGTGAAGATTGCCACCATGGCTCAGCAGAATCGCGTGGTGGTGCCGCTTGACAAAATACCGCCCACCCTCCGCCACGCCTTTATTTCCATTGAGGACAAGAGGTTTTACAGTCACATCGGCATAGACCCGCTCCGCATTGCCCGCGCCATGATGGTGAATCTTTCCCGCGGGCGTTTTGCCCAGGGTGCGAGCACCATCACTCAGCAGCTTCCGCGAAACCTTTTGAAGAGTGTCTCGCGCCGGAAGATATTCAGCCGGAAAATCAAGGAAACGCTTCTCGCATTCCAGATTGAGAGACGTTATTCCAAGGACCAGATTCTGGAATTTTATCTGAACCAGATTTATCTTGGGAACGGTGCGTATGGCGTTCAGGCGGCGGCGCGCACCTTTTTCAATAAGGATGTCTCGCGGCTTACGATTGGCGAGTGTGCGGTGATTGCGGGCATTCCGCAGATGCCTTACCGTTACAGCCCGCTGAACAATCTTGAGGCGGCGATGAAACGCCGCAATATTATCCTGAACCTGATGGCTGAACAGGGGTTTATCACAAGGACGCAGTATGAGGATGCCATCAGCACTGGCATTCAGGTATCCCCGCCGCCTCCGGCGGTCAATCTTGCGCCCTATTTTGTGGATTATGTGCGTCGATATCTCACCGAGACGGGCGAGATGGATAATGAGGGTCTTTATCAGAACGGCTACACCATCTTTACAACTATTGACATGGATTTGCAGGGGATTGCCGATGAGGAGTTGCGGAAGGGGTTGCGCGCCATTGAGGTCATGCTGCATGAGAATGCGGTTCCAGGGCGCCTTGCTGAGGAGCAGATGAATTTTGGCGGACGCCCGCCCGTCCAGCGGCAGAGAAGGCTCGCCCGCATCACCCGCGTCTTTTCCGATTCTCTCAATGTGGAGATAGGCGGGTATCTGGGCACTGTTTCCCTGAAGGATGCCCTGCCCTGCTACCAGCCGGAGCGGCTCCTGCACACCGGTGAGTTGGCAGATATCATTATCACAAAAGTGGACAGGACGGGTCGCACCTTTTTTGCCGATTTTGCCGAGAAGAAACCGCTTCAGGGGGCTGTGGTAATACTGGATGCACGCACGGGACATATCCTTGCCATGAGCGGCGGCGAGAATTTTTATGATTTTCAGAATAACGGGCAGTGGAACCGGGCGGTGCAGGGACCGGGTCGCCAGCCGGGTTCCGCCGCCAAGCCGTTTGTCTTCGCGGGTGCGCTTGAGTCCGGCAAGACGCTCGCCTCGTTTTATGACGACCGCCGGATTGTCTTCCCCGATGGCTACACGCCGCGCAATTATGAGAACCGCTATTTCGGTCTGACTCCCATCCAGACCGCCTTGGAACATTCGCGCAATGTGGTGACGGTTCTTCTATATCTGGATATGAAGCCCGCGCGCACCATGGCGTTCATAAGGAGGTTTGACTTTTTATCCGAGCGCTCATCCTGGCAGTTCGGGTTTGACCCCACGGTCTGTCTCGGCTCCTACAGCGCCACTCCCCTCTCCATGGCAACCGCTTACACCCCCTTTGTGCACAGGGGCATCGGCGTCCGCCCCGTTGCGGTCAGGAGGGTAATGGACACCGAGCAGAAAGAGATATTGCGCCCCATACCGTTTGAGAGGGAGGTTGTCTCACCGCAGACTGCTTATATGATTACGTATGCCCTGCAAGGGGCAATAAAGCGCGGGACGGCGAGGCGGTTTGTCGGCGATGTCTTTGCCGGTCAGGACATGCCGGAGATGGCGGGCAAGACAGGCACCACGAATGACTGCATTGACGCCTGGTTTATCGGCTATACGCCCGACCTCATTGTCTGTGTGTGGGTGGGCTATGATGACAATCGTTCCCTTGGTGAAGGCATGACGGGTGGACGGGTGGCGGGTCCAATCTGGCGTGAGATTATCCGGCGCGCTGTGCAGATTGAGCCATACCGGCAGAAGACATTTGCCGTGCCCGGAGGTCTTGAGTTTGCCGATGTCTGCAGTCACAGCGGTCAGCTGGCAAAAGACAGTTGCCGCTTAGATTCTGATAGCGATGTTTATGACAAGATGCCATTTCTGAAGGGCAGGGAGCCGACGCAATATTGCACATACCATTGAGAATTACGAATAGCGAATTACGAATTACGAATGGGGCGGGATGAGGGTCGCTTCCCATAATTGTCAATATTAAATGGTTACATTGAGAGAAGACAACTATCAATTGTCAATTTCTTCATGTATCTGGTGCAGGAGAGATTCTATCCTTGTTGCCTGTGCAATGGTTTTATCATAATGAAATTTCAGGGCGGGGAGGAGGCGGAGGACGACATGCTGGCTGAGTGCGCGGCGGATGAAGCGCCCGGCTGAATCGAGCGCCGCCATTACCTCCTTTATGTGCTCTTCGGAATCATCGTGTGTTGTTACATAGATATCGGCGTTTCGGACATCCCCGCTGAGGTGCACGTCCATGACGGAGATGAAGTTCAGCCTGGGGTCTTTGACCTCCTGAAGGAGGATGACCGCCAGCTCTTTCTTGATCAATTGCTCTAAGCGCCTGATGCGTTCAGGAATCATTTTTTCCCCGCTTATCTTCCGACGACAATGGAGTCAAATCACAAAATAATGTTTATTTTCATGAAGGGTATATACTTTTGAGTCAAGATACAAATAGCGCTCCGCCAGCCAGCACGGCTCCGCGCAGCTTCCCCTGTCTTCTTTCACCGCACCGGTGAAGATTATCTCCCCTCCAGCACACGCCGGTAGGCGTCCTTGATGCGCCGTATCATGAGAGAGATATCGAATTCGTCGAGGACTCGTTCCTTCGCCTGCTCGCCGAGACGCCGGCGCAGGGCGTCGTCATTGAGGAGGGTGTTCAGGGCGGAGGCGAGTTTGGATGGTGAACCGCAAGGCACGATTATACCCGTCCTGCCATCCTGATTCACAAAAGGAACACCCGTTTTCAGGTCGCAGCTCACAACGGGCACGCCGCACGCCATCGCCTCCAACTGCACAAGTCCATACGCCTCGCTCCTGAGATATGAGGGAAGGCAGAAGACATCAGCGGCATGATAGTATGCCGCAAGTTCCTCATCTTTCACCGCACCGGTGAGAGTGACCCTGTCCATGACTTTGAAGAGGCGAATCTGTTTCCGGATGGCGTTTTCCTCCGAGCCGGAGCCGACGATGAAGAGGTGGGCATCGACCAGAGGCATTGCCTGGATGAGGAAGTGGAGACCCTTGTAATAGCGCAGGCGTCCAACGAACAGGATGATTGGTTCACCCCGTGCGCTTTTTCTGATTTCCTCAGAGCGCGCCTGAATGACGGGCGTTTTTTCGAACCGCGCCGTATCTATACCCAGCGGGACCGGAGTGCATTTTTCCCTCACGCGTGAGAGATATGGGGATGAATCGACATAGTTGGGTGAGGTGGGAAGGATAAGGTCCGCCTTTTTCAGGAAGCGCCGGAGGAGGAGACCGTATGCGAACATTGCCCAGGTCTGGCGCACAACGTCGCTGTGATAGGTGACGATGACCTTTCCCTCTGGTCTGGCGAGGAGATAGGCGATGTCGCCGGTCGGGTTGGGGCAGTGAAAGTGGAGGATGTCCGCGGCATAGGTTTTAAGGAGACGCGGGAGGGTTGGGCAGATGGGTGCGGAGGCGATGCGTCCGAGAGATGCCGCCTTAATGACGGGGATGCCCTGAATCTCCTTGATTTCCGTTCTGGGACGGGTATTTGCCACAAGGACACGCACCTCAAATTCATCCTTTGTCCCCTGTGCCACCTCGTTTATATGTTTTTCAATCCCGCCGATGACGGGTGGATAATAATCCTTGTAGATATGAAGAACAGAAGGCATGGCGCACTCAGTATAAATTGACAATTAACAATTGACAATTGATAATTACATGGTTATTAAATCGCATCATTTCATCTCATATATTCTGCGGTAGATGGGGAGATATGTGTCCCATGAGAAGAAGCGCAGGGCGGTGACGCGACACTGCTCCCGGAGACCTGGTCCATAACTCTTCACAAGTGACAGGAGGCGCCGGATGCCCTGGCGGATATCCTCCCTGTCATCAGGTTCCACACATTCCCCCACGGAGAAGCGTTTAATGATGAATTCGGTGTCGCCGATGCCGCTGAAGGCGAGGACGGGCAACCCGCAGGAGAGATATTCGGCAAATTTCACGGGCGAGGCGACACGGCTGACGACTGAGGGGTGGCGCACAAGCAAACCCGCATCACATGCCATGAGATAATCAGGCACCTGTGAGAATGGGGTGCGCACAAGCGAGACGCCGGTCATATCCAAACCGCGCCTTTTTGCATAATCCCGCATCGTGACCGCCTCGTGAGTCAGGATGAGCATCCGGGCATCCGGTTGTTCCTCACGGAGGATGCTGAACAGTTCCACCGCCCGCTCCAGCACCTGGTAGGGGACGAAGCAGCCGATGGAATAGACAAGGGTGAATTTATCGCCCAAGCCGAGGCTGGTGCGCATGGTCTGGCGACGGGTCTCGTCATAGTTGAAACGCTCCGGGTCAATACAGCATGGGGTGATGTAGATATCACTGCGCGGGACGATTTGCTGGAGGTGGCGCTTGAAGGGGCGTGAGAGGGCAATGACGGTGTCCGCCCTCCGCAGGATAAGTTTCTCCACCCATTTCCAGAAGCGGTATCGCAGGTCGCCCCTGTCCCATCTGCGGGCAAGCATGAGTTCTTCGGGGAGGATTCCCCGCGGGTCAAAGATAAGCCGAACGCGAAAAACCAGCTGATAGAACAGTCCGATGAGTGCGGGGACATAACTCCGCGCGTGGATGATGCGGCACTTTCGCGAAAGAACCAGCCACCCTGTCATGAAAAAGAAACGCACATAGTCATAAAGAAAGAAGAGCGCCCGCAGTGGTGATGAGCCTGAATTGCCTGTCTCCACGCGGAGATAAGGCGGGAGTGTTTTGCGGAAGAAGACCAGTTCCACGCCCGCCACTTCCAGTTCCCGGTGGAGAGATTCCCTCTCTCGCCTTTTTTTCAGGTCTTTGCCCCTTTCACCGGAGACGAGTGTGATTTTATATCCCTCTGATGCGAGCCTTTTCAGAGGGACGACCACCTGTGAAAGGAGGATGCCCTGGGTCAGGATGCTGGTGTAGTTGAGATAAAGTATGGGGTCTTTTTTCATATATACAGGGATTTGTTAACTATGTTCCTGCGGTTTGGTTGACTCCCCTTTATTTTTCCTATTCTTTAAAGTGGGGGAATCCGGCAGTTCATAGTTTGATGCGATAAAGCGCGCCAGGGCATCCATGACCTTGGGGTCGAAATGCGTGCCCGAGTTTTTTTTGCACTCATTCAGCGCCGCTGAGAAGTTTAAGGGTATGTTATAGGGGCGCTTGGAGGTCATGGCGTCAAAGGCATCCGCCACGGCGAGGATGCGCGACTCCAGGGGTATATCTTCGCCTTTAAGTCCATCCGGGTAGCCTGTGCCGTCAAAATGTTCGTGATGTCCCCGTATGATGGGCAGGACGTAATGCAGGTAGGTGATGGGTTTTAATATCTTTTCCCCCATGAGGACATGCTCCTGCACCGTGTGATATTCCGTGTCAGAGAGTTGGGACTGTTTGGAGATGAGGCGTTCCTTGACACCGATTTTGCCGATATCGTGGACTTCCGCGGCAGTGACAACACGCTGGCATTGTTGTTCATCGAGGTTGAGTTCATGGGCGATGCCGAGGGCGTATTGGCTGGTGCGCTGGGTGTGTTCCATAGTGTCGGGGTCTTTGGCTTCGATGGCGTTTATGAGGGCGAGAATTGCCTCATGATAAGAGCGTTGGATATCTTCATAAAGGCGGGCGTTATCTAGCGCCACAGCGATCTGGTTTGCCATTGCCGCGAAGAGTTCGAGGTCTTGGTTATCGAAGCAGGCGGGGTGTGAGCGGTTATCACAATACAGGACGCCAATAACCTCCCCTTTGGACACGAGAGGTGCGCACATGATGCTGCGGAGTTTGAGGTTGACCACGCTATCCGCCTTTTCAAAGCGGTTATCTGCGGTGGCGTCAGCCAGGAGAACGCTGACCTTTTTTTTAACGGTGAATTGAAAGATGCTCCGGCTGACCTCAAATTCGCTCTGTTCATCCGGATTTCGCGCGCTCAGGAATTTTGCGTTGAATATCTTGTCATCCTCAGACTTAGAGAAGAGGCAGAAACGCTCCACGTCATCGAAGATTTCATAGATATGTTTTTCCATCATGGTGAAGAGGTCATAGGTCACCAGGATGGAAGTAAAGTCACGAGAGAGGTTATAGATTGTGGATAGGTGATTTATGAGTTTATGGATTTTGGAGGCTTCTTTGCTCTCTTCCGTTTGAGGCTTATGAATCGCCTTTCCTGACAGGCGAGCGCCCCGCTTGCCGGTGAATTTTGCTGTCATTTCGGAGAGCTTAGTTCCCACATCTTCCACGGGGACCTGGGCAGTGATGATGGGGCGGTCATCCTTCCACTCCACGCGGCTTGTATCGGAGCCCTCCACAACAACGCTCAGGCGGCTGTTGCCGACCATGATGGCATCGCCTGGCGTGAGGCATTTGCGCATTATGCGTTCGCCATTGATGAGGGAGCCGTTTGTGGAATTTTTATCCACAAAGACCCATCCCTCATTCTCGAAGAGGATTTCGGCGTGGATGCGTGATACCTTGGGGTCATTCAAGGCGATATCGCATGTGGTGTCTCGACCGATTGTGAATTTCCGGCGGGTAAGGCTCCACCATCTTTGCTTTCCCTTACTGGTTTGATAAAGGAGTCTCATAAGTATTCAGTCCTTCATTCTCACAAGAGTGTTGCCTTTTTAATGCGTTTCAGGTTAAAGACCTTATAAGAGTCGTGTTTTTCGCAGAAGGCATAGACCTTGTCATTATCAAGCGACTCCGGCGCAATAATTTCGGATATCTG
>JAPLSR010000278.1 GCA_026398545.1 Candidatus Sumerlaeota bacterium
TGAGATTCAACCGGCACATATGGAATATAAGGCAAGTTCTAAGGAGGGCACGGAAAGGCGGGATACGGTGCGCGCCGACCTCCTGCGCAGCATTTTTCAGGCACCGGGCTCAAATAATTAAGCAATGCTTCCAATACACAAGGAGATTTCCTCATGATGGATAAAACACCATACACTCCAACACCGGGATGGAGAGAGGTAATGAAACTGGCGGAACGCGAGGCGGGACGCCTGGGGCATAACTATATCGGTCCTGAACATTACCTCCTCGGCATCATCCGTAAAGGCGATGGAATCGCTGTCCAGGCGCTCCAGAACATGAACATTGACCTCGATGACGTGAAGCTGGAACTGGAACGTCTCCTCGAAGTCGGTCAGGGCTCAACCATGGGAGTGTTCCCACCCAATATTGACGCCAAAAGGGTCGTCGAGCTGGCAAAACAGATTGCCGCCAAGATGCACCACACATGGGTTGGAACCGAGCATCTCCTCCTTGCCATTGTGAGAGACAGCAACAATATCGCCGCCAAATGCCTCAAGAATTTCGGCGTGGATTACAAGCGCGTCCATACCGAAGTTATGAATATGCTGGAGGAGAGTATCAACGGGACAAAGCCCAAGGCGGGTCAGTCTAAATCGAAAACACCCGCCCTTGATATCTTTGGGCGAGACCTGACTGAACTGGCAAGAGAGGGGAAGTTAGACCCCGTCATCGGACGCGAGGCGGAGATTGAGCGGATTCTCCAGATTCTCTGCCGCCGGACAAAAAACAACCCCGTCCTTCTTGGTGAACCGGGCGTTGGAAAAACCGCCATTGTTGAGGGACTTGCACAGAAAATCGTCGTAGGCGACATTCCCGACCTCCTTGCCAACAGGCGTCTTCTTGCCCTTGACTTAGCGGCGATTGTAGCAGGAACTAAATATCGCGGCCAGTTCGAAGAACGCCTCAAGGCTATCATGCAGGAAATACGCCGCTCCAGAGAAGTCATCATCTTCATCGATGAGATTCACACCCTTATCGGCGCCGGCGCTGCGGAGGGAGCCATTGACGCCTCCAATATGCTTAAACCCGCCCTCTCCCGTGGGGAAATGCAATGCATCGGCGCTACCACACTTGAGGAATACCGCAAATATATCGAAAAAGACGGGTCACTGGAGAGACGTTTCCAGCCCATCACCGTCAACCCGCCCACCATCGATGAAACAGAGGCAATCATCAAGGGTCTGCGTTCACGCTATGAGACACATCATGGCGTCATCATCTCAGACGAGGCGATTAAGGAAGCGGTGTATCTCTCAGACCGCTACATCACTGACCGGTATCTGCCGGATAAGGCAATTGATGTGATTGACGAGGCAGGTTCACGCGCATGCCTGCAGGCAAATGTGAAACCCCAGGTCTTAAAAGACATTGAAAAGGAAATTCAAAACTACGACGAACAACTCCGCGAGTACACCTTCTCCCAGGAATTTGAGAAATGCCAGGAAATCAAGATGATTCGCGACCATCTCCTCAGGCAGAAAGAGCAACTCTACAGGGAATGGCATCAGAAGGAGATGGATGAGAGTTATAAAAAGGTGATAGCGCCTGCAGATGTCGCATATATTGTTTCCAAATGGACAGGTATCCCCATAATGAAGCTGGAGGAGGAGGAATCGCACAAGCTCCTCCGCATGGAAGAGGAACTTTCAAAGCGGGTAGTGAGCCAGGAGGAGGCAATCACGAACCTTGCGAAGGCTATCCGGCGCGCACGTTCAGGCATCAAGGACCCACGGCGTCCAACCGGTTCCTTCATCTTCCTTGGCCCCACAGGTGTGGGAAAAACGGAGCTTGCCAAGGCTCTTGCTGAATTCCTGTTTGGCAATGAGGATGCCCTTATCCGCATCGACATGTCCGAATATATGGAAAAGTTTTCCGTCTCACGCTTAGTCGGCGCCCCACCGGGATATGTGGGTTATGAGGAGGGCGGACAGCTTACTGAAAAAGTCCGCCAACGACCTTACTCAGTCGTCCTCCTGGATGAGATTGAAAAGGCACACCCGGATATCTTCGGTCTCCTGCTGCAAGTATTCGACGATGGTCGCCTGACTGACAGCTGGGGACATGTCGTGGATTTCCGAAACGCAGTTGTCATCTTAACATCAAATGTTGGGACGCGCCGTCTCATGCGTAAGGAAAGCCTCGGATTCCAAACCGAAGCTGAGGCAACCACCTATGAAAAGATGAAAGAAAAGGTCATGATTGAGGTGAAGAAAGTCTTCAATCCTGAATTCCTGAACCGTATAGACGAGATTATGGTGTTCAAGCCTCTCACGGAGAAGGATATCAAGCGGATTGTTGAGATTATGAATGGCAAGCTGAACACCCGTCTGCAGGAAAAGGGCATTCACGTGGAAATGACGGAGGAAGTTAAGGATTTTCTTGTGACAAAGGGATACGACCTGGAATACGGGGCAAGACCGCTGCGTCGGGCTATTCAGAAATATATTGAAGATCCTCTCTCCCTCAAGATGATTGAGGGAAACATACCGGAGGGTTCAACAATTGAGACTTTCATGGTGGGGAACGAGATTGATTTCTTAGTCAAGAAGGAAGAACCGGTTCTTGCCAGTGAAGCGCCCGAACCTGAGAAATAGAAAGTATTTTAATCCGTCTAAGGCGGACACGAATCTCCACGAATAATCATCTTCATCAATTCATGTGAATATGTGAAGATTTGTGGTTTCATGAAATAAAGAAACAAATTATTGAACATTGCTATATTCCATGCCTTTTCAGAGGAGTTGAGCAGAGAACCTGTATCATTAAAGGATTAATTTTCCCAGAAGTGCCTTTGCGTCACCATAGATTCCGGGGCAATGGCTTTCGCGGGGACCGGTAATATTCAACACCTCAATCTTGTTATCCTCAACCCATTCAAGAATAGCACGTGAGGTCTTTTCATAATTATAAGTCAGTTGCAGGTCAATCACCAGACAAGGTTTCCCGCGGCGTCTGGTGATGATTTGCGCCATGGCGGTTCCACCCGTTGGGCGCCCCCAGCTCAGAATAAGTGTGCCGTCCCCCTCAGTGATATTAAGCTCTGTGGCAATACGGTCATCGCTTGATTTTGCCCCCTGGATGGGGTATTTAGATGGAAGTTTGCCATCCTCTGCGAGACGCCCCTTTGGGCACCAGCCCCCGCAGGGAAAATTTTTATCCAATGCGACGTCAAGCGC
>JAPLSR010000190.1 GCA_026398545.1 Candidatus Sumerlaeota bacterium
GAAGGAAACGGTGGAGACAGCCGTCAAGATATGCCTGGATTACATTGGACTCATGGCGCTCTGGCTTGGTATCATGAAGATTGCTGACGAGTCCGGTCTGGTCAGTGCGCTTGTCAATCTGATTCGCCCCGCCATGATTCGCCTCTTCCCGCGTGTGCCGGCAAACCACCCCGCCATGGGCGCTATGTTGCTTAATATTGCCGCCAATATGCTCGGACTGGATAATGCCGCCACACCCATTGGACTCAAGGCTATGAAGGAACTCCAGACCCTCAATGCCGAAAAGGACACCGCCTCTGATGCCATGATAATGTTTCTGGCTATCAATACCTCCAGTGTGACCATCGTTCCGGCAATGGTTATGTTTTTCCGCGCCTCCACAGGTTCAAAGAATCCGCAGATAATCCTGGGACCCGCCATCCTTGCGACCATCTGTTCCACCGCCGCTGGAATAACAGCCGCCTATCTGATGGCAAAATTTGCCAAACCAACGCGCGATTATTATAACGAATATCTTGCCGGGAAGGACATTGATGCCATTGCGGCGCAAGAGGCGCAAAAGGGAAACGAGACTGCATGATTTGCGCAGGAGGTGTAATATATGAAACGTTCATTTTTCATGGGATTTTTATGGATGACCCTGACGGCGCTCTTCCTTCTGACGCTGACAACACTTCTGACGGGGCAGAACGCCGCGCAGACTGCCGCCCAGACCCCGCCCCGTTCCTTGACCACAGGTCGTGTCTTTATGTCCCTCATCGATGTCTTTTCCCAGTGGTGCATCCCGCTCATCATCTTCGCCATCGCCGGATATGCCTACTTCTTAAAAAAGGTCAAGGTGTATGAGGTCTTTGTAGAGGGGGCGAAGGAGGGTTTTTACGTTGCGGTGAGGATTATACCCTATCTCGTTGCAATACTTTTCACAATCGGGATATTCCGCGCCGGTGGGGCGGAGGGAATTATCAATGGGATAATCGCGCCGGTTATGACCTTCTTAGGCGTCCCACCATCCATCCTGCCTCTCTGTTTGATACGTCCCCTGTCGGGTGCAGGCGCACGGGGAGTTATGATAGATATTTTCAAGCAATACGGTCCGGACAGCATGGATGGTCTCATCGCCTCAGTCATTCAGGGGAGCACGGAGACCACATTTTATGTGATTGCCGTCTATTTAGGCTCCATCGGGGTGCGCAAGACACGCTATGCCGTTTCTGCCTGCCTGACGGGGGATATTGCCGGCATGATAGCCAGTGTCATCGTCTGCAAGCTCTGGCCCTGGCCATTTTAGTCAAGCGTTTCAGACGTAAAAAAGGGGCGGAACGGCTTGGTGCCTGCTCCGCTCTTATTATTGACCCGTCTTTGAATCTCAGTGGGTTCAGGGTTTTAAATCTTCGTAGAGGTCGTCGGGATAATAAAGCAAACGCCCGCAGTGTGAACACTGATAAATTTGTGATGAAACCTCAATCGGTCCGGTATTGGGTTGTTTGATGTTACAGCCACTGCATATATTATTCTCAATGGGCACCAGGGCTGTTTTTCCATATCTCTCTACAAGAATGTTGTATCGTTTAAGGATAGCCTGCGAGATTTCATGCTCACAACGTATCCTTTCAATATCCGTCCTCACAGTGCCCTTTTCCGTTCCGAATTCCAGTTCATGGAGACGGGTCAGTGCTGAAAGAGTGTGCAGCAACACTGGGCATACCACCTTTCCATAAAAAATAAGACAGCGTTTAAATATCTCCTATTGGTGGTTATGCCCGAATCCCTTTTTATCTCCTTCCTCACATAATTACTATATTATGTTATATACTATAATATCTTGTTGTCAATTAAATTGATGCCACAAAGGTAAAAAAATTACAGTTCATCTGCAAAACGGACGGCAAATCGTTCAAACACCCATTTGAAGATTACATAAAAAATACCAGACAGAATCAGGGTACAAAGGAGGTAATACACGAGACGTGCGTCCGGCATTTCGGGGGGAACAAGGAGGGGACGAAACAACATTCGCCGGTATGCCACAACAAGGGGGGTCATGGGATTCAGGAGATAAAGATTATAAACCCATGAGGCAAACCGCCTTGGTATCTCCGCCTCAGCCAGCCAGAAGGGATAAATAATGGGCGTGGCGTAAAACCACGCCGTTAATACAACCTCAAGTATAGAACCCACATCACGGTAAAAGACAAAAAGGGCGGAAAGCACCAGCGCCAATGTCAGCATGAAAAACACCTGAATCAGTATCACCGGAGCAATGAAAAAAAAGTAGGGCGTTAAAGGGACTCGATACATAAACATAAAGCCGAAAAGCACAACAAGGGCGAAAAGGAAATTCACAAGGTTTGATAATATGGATGCCACGGGAAAGACAGCAGGGTTCAGCTTTACCTTCTTCACCAGATTGGCGTTGGCATAGATGGAATACATTGCATCCGTCAGCCCACCCGCAAAGAATGACCATGCAAGCACGCCGGTCAGGAGATGTAAAGCAAATGGCATTCGGGGATTTCTCTCCCTGAACTGGGGAAGGCGCAGGACGGTGGTAAAGACGAACCAGAGAATCAGCATGTGGAGGAGTGGTTTCCCGAATGACCAGAAAAAGCCGAGCACAGATGACTTGTAGCGCACCTTCAGGTCGCGCTTGACCAGGTTCCATACCAGCTCTTGCGATTTTATTAGTTCACGAATCATGAAATCATCTTGAATACTATATCATTGCCAATTGTCAATTGTCAATTATCTCTTAACCTTCATCTTTCCCACGGCAATCCAGTGCACCAGCTGGCGATGGGCGGGACAGATATAGGCGCAGGCGCCGCATTCCATACAGTCCATAAGTCCATTTTTCAAGAGGTCATCAAGGTCTTCACTTTCAACACTTAAGGCGAGGAGTGTGGGATTCAGCCCCATCGGGCAGGTCTCAACGCATTGTCCACAGCGGATGCAGGGGCGGTGCTCGAAAATCACCACATCAGATGCCCTCATCCCGATGATGCCTGATGTCCCCTTGACCACAGGCACGCTAAGATATTCCTGCGCCTTGCCCATCATGGGACCGCCCATGATAACCTTGTTTCCGTCAGAATCGTCATACCCGCAGTATTCCAGAAGGCTTCTGAAGGGGGTTCCGATGCGGACAAGCAGATTTTTCGGGTGAGACACCGCAGAACCTGCCACGGTCAGGATGCGCTCAATAAGGGGTTTATTCAGGGCAATTGCCTCATAGGCGGCGGCGGCAGTCCCCACATTCTGCACTATACATCCTACCTCCATCGGGAGCTTGCCACCTGGCACCTCCCGCCCTGTTACTGCGTTTATCAACTGCTTTTCGCCCCCTTCGGGGTAACGGGTCTCACAGACCTCAACATGAATATCCCGATGCCCCTCGCACATCTTCCGCATTGCCTTAATGGCATCGGGCTTGTTTGCCTCAATTGCAATAATGACGCGCTCGGGTTTGAGGATTTCCCTGAAGATGAGGGCGCCAAAGAAAACAGAGCGTGGGCGTTCGAGCATCAGACGGTGGTCGGCGGTCAAATTGGGCTCGCATTCCGCACCATTGATGATGAGGGTGTCAATCTTTTTATCTGCAGGCGGGGAGAGCTTGACGTGCGTGGGGAAGCCTGCGCCGCCCATGCCGACAATACCCCCATTGCGAATCTTCGTCAGAAACTCGCCGGACTTTGTAAAATCAATCTCAACCGGCGCATCCTGCTCAAGCAACGCCGGATTGATGCCGTCAGCCCAGACATCCGTGCCGTCGCCTTCA
>JAPLSR010000147.1 GCA_026398545.1 Candidatus Sumerlaeota bacterium
AAGGTGAGGATGGTTTCAGGGGGACCATCTGCATGGGAAGCGCCATCCTTCAAGAGGATGAGTCGGTCTGCAAGGGCTGACGCAAGATTCAAGTCGTGTGTCACAAAGAGGATGGATTGACCCGTCCGGATGCGTCTTTCAAGGAGGAGATTCAAGAGGAGGGTAACATGTTTTACATCGAGGTTGGAGGTGGGTTCGTCAAGGAGCATGAGGCGCGCATCCTGAACCATTGCGCGCGCAAGGAGGACGCGTTGCTTTTCGCCGCCGCTCAACTCATTAAATGGGCGGGTTGCGGAGTCTTTCAGCCGGATTTGCTCCAGTGTCTCCTCAACCCTTTCCCTCTCCTTCCTGCCTTCAATGGAGAAGGGCGACAGATGAGGGTACCGACCCATCATGACCACTTCATAAACCGTGAAGGGGAAGGGGATGCTAATCTCCTGCGGCACATAGCTCAAGAGTTGTGAGATGTCGGACTGGGTGAACTGGTTGTGTGGTTTTTCAAAAAGCGTTATCTCACCGTTCTGCGGCGCAACCGTCCTGAGGAGGCATTTGAGGAGTGTTGATTTTCCAGCGCCGTTCGGGCCAAGAATGCCAAGAATTTCTCCCTCCCTCATGGAAAGGCTTAAGGAGCGCAGAACGGGGCGTCTGCCGTAAGAGAAGGCGACATTATTCATGCGGAGACAATCGCTCATTTTCGTTTCCCTTTCCCCTCACTGCGGATTATGGCGGGCAAGCCCGCCGAAGCTTCAGCGCAGGAGGGTGGAGATAATCCGCAATGAGGTGCGCGGAATGGGCAAGCCTTGGACCCTGAATCGTCAGAGAGGGGTCAAGTATGATATACACGCGACCATTCTTTACCGCATTGACGGATATGAGGTCAAGCCATGGGCGCAGGGCGGCATTCAGTGTGTCCGTCGTGAGGGCAAGACCTGAGAATGTGGTGTCAAGGATAACATCGGGGTTGAGGGCGATGAGTGACTCTCTGGATAGTTTCGGATAGAGGGCGGTCTGTGGCGGCAGGATATTTTCCCCGCCGCCGAGCCGCAGGAGTTCATCAAGGAATGTGCCGGCACCGGCGGCGTATATGTCCCTCAGGGAATCGGGGGCGCGTCCAACGACAATGAGGGTGCGCACGGGAGGCTTCTGGGCATATTTTATCTTCAGCGCTTCGAGGTCGTGTGCGATGGTGGTTCTCAATTGCGCCCCGCGTTCGGGGACGCCCGCCGCTCCGGCAATGCTGGTAATGGCGTTGAGGGCATCATTCACGGTTTCGTTTGGGATTTCAAGGGTGGGGATATTCAGGCGGCGCAGTTTTTGAGGCAGGTCGCTTTTTGTCCTGGGGGTAATCACGAGTGTGGGTCGGAGGCTGATAATCTTTTCAAGGTTGGGGTTCAGGTAGCCGCCGATTTTCTCCTTGAGCGCGGCTTCCGGAGGGAATCTGCAAAAATCGGTCACCCCAACCACCTTGCCTCCCAGGTCGAGGGCAAATAGTATCTCAGTAAAATTTGGAGCGCAGGATATGATGCGCATTTCCCCCGCGACGGCAGGTTTCGCCATGAGCAAGGCGAGAAGAAACAAAATGGGATTTCGCATCCACATCATCCGGGCTTACCCCTTTTTTTTCTTTTTATCAGGTTGAGGATTTTATACAGTGGGAGTGCAAAGTATGGGAGGACGGAAAGGTCGCCGATGGATTTATAAACTGTGGCTGAAAGATGAGGATAAATGGAACCGGTGAGCGTTTCACGCCGGTTCAAAGAGGTATGGTTTGCAATGTGTCCTGTTGGCTCAATGATGGCGGAGATGCCGCGGTTGGCGCTTCGAAGGACATAGCGGCGCGTCTCAATGGCGCGGAAAATGGAGAGGTCGTAATGTTGATAAGGTCCTGCGCTATCCTCATACCAGCCGTCATTGGTGATGATGACGAGGAAGTCTGCGCCGCGCCGCGCGAACCGGCGGAGGAGCCATCCGAAGCTGCTTTCAAAACAGATAACGGAACCGAAGAGGAATTTTTGCCCATGCGCCTCAACGGGAAACAGGGTGTAATTTTTTCCCTTCATGAAGCTGCCCGCCTGGACGATGATTCGCTGAAAGCCGGGGATGAGGTCAAAGTAGGGGAGATGCTCGCCGAAGGGGACAAGGTGCATCTTGTCGTAAGTCCGGGGGAAGAGTTTGCCATTTGGGAGGAAGTACCAGGCAGAATTATATGCAACAGCGGAGGCGATTTTATCCGTTGGACCCACTTCGCGTCCTGCCTCATCAAAAAAAACCTCACGGTTTGCCCCGAGAAAAATTCCAGCAGAGATACGCTGTGCCTCTATCCCCAGCTTTGAAAGCAGCTCCTTCTGAAGCCCGAAATAAGGCGTGATGGTGGCGGATTCTGGAAGGATGACAAGGTCGGCGCTGCCTGTTTGTATGTTTTTCAGCATCCCGAAGTTGATGGCATCAATGCGGGGCGGTATTGATTTTGTCTCCTCATTGGTTCCGGCGTAACCGGCGAATTTCATCTTCTGGGGGATGTCCGGCTGAAGAAGCGCCACGCGCATCTCATACCTTCCCTTAAAATCATATTTCAGACACATGGCGCCGTAAAGGAGGGTCAGGATGAGGAGCGCCAGAGCGACCGCCGG
>JAPLSR010000212.1 GCA_026398545.1 Candidatus Sumerlaeota bacterium
ATGATATTAATTGATAAAATCAACAAATTTCTACGATAAAAAGGGGAAATAAATCTCAATTATCTCCCCTCTATGGTTTCATAAAATTTTTCATCCAAATTTCCCCGGCTGGGAATCCTTCTGGGTGCGATGGATATCGCCCACACTGATCGTTCCGTTTGTGGGATCGTAAATGATAATGGCAAAGGCAGGTAACTGGTCAGGGCCCTTGATGCCTGAATTGAAGCGCCATGTATCAGGACCGGAACCGGTCAACCGCCACTCACCGTAATAATCATGGACGAAAGCGGTGGTCTTATAACGGACATCATCCCAGTTGACATAATTATAAAGCCTCCAGTGAATCTCTGTTGCCGCCCAGCCCACCGATGGCGCCTGCGTTCGGAACGGGTCAACCATGGGTGCCATACTTGAGATATAAGCGAGCGGTGTTGTCAGCCAGTGCGGCTCAAGAAATTGGGGTTCAGTGGCAGGTTGGAACACAATATCAGGATCCTCCCATCCATACGGGGGATAACCGTTATGGTCAGTCCTGTAAGCTTCAAGAGCGGTGGCAAAAGTTCTCAAATCGGAGCGGGCGCGGCTGACCTTGGAGCGGACCTGCGCCTCAAGAAAGTTGGGAATGGCAATCGCCGCAAGAATGGCGATAATTGCCACAACAATCAGAAGCTCAATAAGCGTAAAACCCTTTTTCCTCATTAAATACTCACCTCCATTATAAAAAAATTGTGAATTATATAATTTTACCGGTGAGTAAAGGTCAACAACTATATTGGAAAAAACAAATGGTGTCCGCAAAAGCGGACACCAAATTTGAAGTCATTGAGATGGTAGCCGATTACCTTATTCCCGCTGGATCCGCCGGGCTGCGCATGACATCCCCCAAGCTTCTGGTCCCGTTCGTCGGGTCATAGGGAAGAGGCAGCTGTGAATACATAGTGCCGGGATAGCTGCCAGTGTCATAAAAAGTAGGTCCATATGTCCTGTCAGGTCCGGCAGAGCTCAATTTCCAGGAGCCATACCATTGCTTCAGGAAGCCATAAGAGGCGGGGTAAGGCGGGAGGCGGATTCCGGCAGGGCCCCAGGTCATATCAACATACCAGTAGCGATAACGACGCCAATTAGGCGGGGTCACCAACTCAGTCGTCCTGAAGGGGTCAACGAGCATGGCAGAAGAGATATAAGCCATCGGCGTTGTAACGGTGTCGGGGACATACCAGTAAGCATCATAAGGATAATTATTAAGATTACCAGTCAACCAGCTAAACTGAGCCCCGTCGCCGGGATATTTATTCCAGTCCACCATATAGCTTTCAAGCGCCCCTGCGAGTGTCCGAATATCGGCTTTTGCCCGGCTCACCTTGGAGCGGACCTGTGCCTCAAGAAAGTTGGGAATGGCAATTGCCGCAAGGATGGCGATGATTGCCACAACAATCAAGAGCTCAATGAGCGTAAAACCTTTCTTTCGTAACATAATTTCACCCCCTTTTTTTCGTAATTAATTCTATACACATATTTAAACAGAATATTTCCCATTCACAAAAATCAGTCAACAAAATTTTTGAACTTCAAAAAATAATTCTCACCTGTTATACCAAGTTTTCAACCTTTTTTAACTCTTGGACTTCTTCCCATCTTCAGTATATGAACGTCAGATATAACGGCAATCAGAGCCGAGGAAGGATTCCGTCCTGCCTGTATCAAGTCTCAGGATAAGGGCACCGTTATCTTCAAGGTCTATGACGGTTCCCTGGACTTCTCGCCTTCCGGAGCGCAGGCTCACCCTTCGCCCCAGCATGGCGGAATCCCTCTTCCAACCACGGATGATTTCCCCCCTCTCCCCTTTCTGATAAAGGAAATAATATTCCTCAAAACTCCTCATGATAGCTCCGAGGAGGGGTATGCGCGGAATATGTCTTCCCTTTACGAGGCGCAAGGAGGTGGCAGTTTCTGTTAGAGGACCGCTGAAATCTTTCGCCCGCTGGTTCACATTCAACCCCACCCCAACGATGACACCGGTCTCCTTAGTATCGGATTTCACCATCTCTGTGAGGATGCCGCAGACCTTCTTGCCATTCAGGAGGATATCATTAGGCCATTTCACTTCCGGGGCAAGGGCAAGATGAATACGCAGGGCATTGCAAACTGCCAGGGCAGTGGTTATGGTCAGGAGATGGATTTCCAAATCGGCATGACCGGGCAGGAGAATGAATGAGAAGAGGAGTGCCTGCCCTCGAGGAGCAGTCCATGGACGCCCCTCTCTGCCGCGTCCAGTCCCCTGGAAATTTGTTGCCACAAAAATCCCGCCACGCCCCTCCCTGCGGAAAATCTCCCCTGCGCGCGTCTGTGTTGAATCAAGGGCGGGATAATAATGCACCTCCCATCGGATGAGTTCCGTCGGCAAAACCGAAATAATTGCACTTTTTGAAAGACGGTTCAGGCTCATCTTATCTTAGACATCCTTAACGAAGATTGCGAATAGCATCAAGAACGCTCGGGGTGATTATGGTATTCTCATTCAGGACGAGCGGCTCGCGATTTTCAAAGGCGTCTTTAACATCCTGGACAGTGACGACCCGTCGTGGAAGAAGCGATGGCGGACGCAGATGACGCTCTTTAATCTTTTGCACCTTCTCAAAACGCGTGGCATACCTGCCACCGAGGAAGTCCGTTTCAAGCCATACGCGAACAATCTCCGTGGCGAGGAGGGGACCGATGAGTTTTCCGCCGAGGCAGAGAGCATTGGTGTTGGAATGCTGGCGTGCGAGGCTGGCGCAGACGGTGTCAAAGCAGACGGCAGGAGTGACGCCGGGAAGCACCGCCGCAATGGCAGCGGAGGGATAACCGGCGCCGTCGGTCAGGATGGCGCGGTCAACACGACCTTCAGAAAGGGCAAGAGCGGCGGGATAGATGAAGTCGGGATAATCTACAGGGTCGGCGCTGTTTGTCCCGAAATCCTGCACCTCATGCCCCTTATCAGAGAGAAATTTTTTCACCACCAATTTGGTATCGAACCCCGCATGGTCACAGGCAATTGCAATTTTCATGACACCTTTCCTCCAGATTAACAAGATTTACATGATTTCCGCCTGTCGCCGACGCTGCCTACTCCGCCGAAGCGGCTGCGAAGGCTGGACCATAGCTATGGCGACGGAGCGAGGCGGATTAATCCTGCAAATCCTGTCTAAAAAATCTTATAGAAGTTTTCACACCCTCAGGAAGAATTTTTTCTTGTACATCCACAGGAGGACAAGCCACCAGAAGAAGATATAACTGAGGGTGTAAAGCCATGCGCCGGCATAATCCCAGGCAAGATTCATCCAGAAATTCAAGAATGCCTGCAAGAGTGAGATTGGCCGACCCGAGGCTGTCCGCATGAACCACTCTTTGAAGATGTGTTCCCGCACCATGATGGAAAAGAAGTATGCCGTGATGGCGTTCATGCCGTAAATGATGAAGGGAAATGCCCACTGTTTGTAATTCAAGATATCAATCAGTATATAAAACAATCCCAGGACAATTGAACCCAGTCCTGCGGTAAAGATGATGTAAGAGGGGGTCCAGAGGTTTTTGGACATGGGATTATCATAATGCCAGAGGCAACCGGCGAGGGCGAAAATCAAGCCCCCAAGGAACATAATCTTCAACTTTCTGGAGGTCGATGAGTCTTTGTCCTTCAGGGCGTCGCCAAGAAATGTCCCCAGCTGGACAAGGGCGGCTGTGGGAATGATGGAAAGAATACCCGCCAGATGATACGGCGCGAGATGCCTGTTAATATATGAAATGATGTTCTTCCCCTCCTCAAAATGCCCAGCCCCGACGCCGTGCAGCGGCACAAAACGCAATAACGCCCAGTAAATAAGGAGCAGAAGGGCGGTCAGGATGCCGCGCCATTTCACCGGCAGCTCATAAATCATCACACCGCAGAAATAAGCCAGACCGATAAGTTGTAAGACATCCATCCCGACCACAATCCGCTTGCTGATGGTGCTATCAATCATTATGCCGAAGAAGACAAGAAGAAGCATCCGCTTGAATGCCTTGACCAGATAGGGGCGAAAGCCCGGTGTCCTTGCATGAAAGGCAGCCGCGGAAAAGGGAATCGCCACACCCACAATGAATAAAAACCAGGGAAAAATCATATCACAGAATGTTACCATCTTACCCCAGGGGGCATGACGGAACTGGTCGGGAAAGGCGGCATCAGTGCCGGGATTGTTCACAATCAGCATCGAAATGATGACAAACCCCCGAAAGGCATCAAGAGACATTAGGCGTTTTTTAGCAGGCATTTCATCAGCCATTTAATCACTCCTCACAAAAAATTAATTCGCTTCACTACAATCAAACATTATATTTTTACCTTATACTGGAAGATGACAATAAAAAAGTGCAAAAAAAATCATGAAGCATTTGTTTTTGGTGAGATTTTGCTTTCTCTCTTGACCTGCATGGCAAACATAAATATATATAATCGGGTTATTATATGTTTCTGATATGCAGGCAAAATATACTTTTCGAGGAGAATATTCATGGTTGAGAAAATTGAATTTGTTCGTAATTTCGCCGACCACAGCACTAATAAGGGTTTCCAGTTTGAGTTTCATTGCGACAGGTGTGGCACGGGTTTTAGAACCAGATTCAAGCCGTCCGTCACTGGCGCCCTTTCTGATGTCATGGGTGCGGCGAGCTCGCTCATCGGCGGCATCTTCGGTAAGGCGGCGGATGTAAGTGCGCGGGTGCATTCGGCAGCATGGGAAAAGGCGCGTGATAATGCCTTTGTTGAGGCTATCCGCGAGATTAAACCCGAATTCATCCAATGTCCGCGATGCTCCACCTGGGTCTGCCGCAAGAGCTGCTGGAACCTGAAGAAGGGGCTTTGCAAGGGATGCGCGCCTGACTTGGGCGTTGAAATGGCAGCCGCACAGGCAAGCCGCTCGGTTGAGGAGGTATGGGCTCATGCCCAGATGGCTGAGGAGGATAAAAAACTGAGTGAAAAGGACTGGCGGGAAGGTATCCGAGCCACCTGTCCCAGTTGCAATGCGCCTCTTCCCGGCAACGTCAAATTCTGCCCCCAATGCGGGGAGAAAATCAAAGAGACTGCCATTTGCGGAAAGTGCAGAGCGAAGATTGCCCCGGGCGAAAAATTTTGCCCCCAGTGCGGCAACAAAGTGTCGGAATGACTGATGCACCCCCAAAATAATTGCATTACAGCTTAATTTTTTTCTTGACTTGGAATTATTCTAAATATATAAATAGTCTAAAAATTATTTTACAGAAAAATGAAACAAATAAAAAAAATTCTGGAATCTAGAAAAATCCGCCCTTCTTTACACCGGCTGATGGTGCTGGAATATATTATCAGGCGGCACAACCACCCCACACCGGAGGATATCTATAACGACCTCCTTACCACCATACCGGCAATCTCAAGGGCAACAGTCTATAACACTCTCCACCTGCTTCAGGAAAATGGGCTTGTCTTTTCCATAACAATCCCCGGCGAGGAAACCAGGTATGACTATAAAGGCGATTCCCACGCACACTTTTACTGCATCCACTGTGGTGCCTTGAGAGATATTGATTATAAATGTTCCTGTCTCAAGAAACGCAAAATAGGACATAATCTGATAACGGAGGTGCAGGTCTGTTTCAGGGGAATTTGTGAAAACTGCCAAAAGCGGACCAAATGAGTAACATGCAATATAACGCCCTCTTCAAAATCACTTACGGGATGTACATTTGCGCCGCCAGAGACTCCGACCGTATGAGCGGATGCGTTGTCAACACAATCTTCCAGGTTGCCGCGCAACCCGCCACTGTTGCCGTCAGTGTTCACAAGGAGAACTTTACACACAGCCTCATCCAGAAAAGCGGCGTTTTTTCCGCAACAATCCTCTCTCAGAAGACACCACTTAGATTCTTCGGTCATTTCGGATTCAAGAGCGGAAAAGATGTGGATAAATTCAAGGACGTGCGTTACAAGATTGGCAAAACCGGTGCGCCGATTGTCCTGGACTGGGCAGTGGGCTATTTAGAGGCGAAACTTAAGGGCTCTTTTGATGCGGGGACGCACACCATCTTTGTCGGCGAGGTGGTGAATGCGGAGACGCTGAGCAATGATGAGCCGATGACATATGCCTTTTACCGTGATAAAAAAAGCGGGACGGCTTCAAAGCACGCCCCCACTTTCATTAAACAAAACGCCGAATCAAAGGAGGTCTACCGCATGAAGAAATATCGCTGTATCCTTTGCGGTTATATCTATGACCCTGCAGCTGGAGACCCGGATGGCGGTGTCCAGCCGGGGACGGCATTTGAGAAAATCCCGGAGGACTGGGTCTGTCCCCTTTGCGGAGCCGCCAAGAGTGAATTTGAACCGGTGGATGAATAAGACCGCAGGGCGGACAGTATATATTACGCTCTTCGTAATTAATCAACTATCAAAAAGGAGAGGATTTATTTATGAAGAAAATGACCGCTGAGCATCTGGGTGTTGCCTACGCAGGCGAAAGCCAGGCACACATGCGCTATGCAATTTCCTCCGCTGTGGCAGAAAAGGAGGGCAAACCAAACATTGCGCGCCTGTTCAAGGCTACCTCATTTGCGGAACTGGTTCACGCCAGAAACCATTATAAAGAGATGGGGATGATAAAATCCACCGCTGAAAATATCCAGACCGCCATTGATGGCGAAACTTACGAGGTGGAGGAGATGTATCCATCCTTCATTCTTGTGGCTAAGATGCAGGAGGAAAAGGGCGCCTTGAAATCCTTCGAGTATGCTCTTGAGGCGGAAAAGATTCACGCCCGGATTTATAAGAAGGCAAAAGAGTCCACCCTTGCAGGCAGGGACATCTCCCTTGACAAGATTTACATCTGCCCCGTGTGCGGTTATACCCACGAGGGCAACCCTCCTGAAACATGCCCTGTTTGCGGCGTGAAAAAGGAACTATTCGTTGAGTTTTAAATGTATCCATAAAATTTAAAAAACGGGGGTAAATGCCATGATTTCCAAAAAGATGCTTGATGCGTTGAACAAACAAATCAACGCCGAGATGTATTCCTCGTATCTTTATCAGTCCATGTCTGCCTGGCTCTCATGGAAGAATCTGAACGGATTCGCCAAATGGTTCGCCGTCCAGGCACGGGAGGAAACCAAACACGCCATGAAGTTTTATGATTACATCTATGACCAGCTGGGGCGCGTCACGCTTGCGGCAATTGATGCCCCGCCGGCGGATTTCGCCTCCGTGAAGAACATCGCCGCAAAGCAACTGGAGCATGAGAAAAAGGTGACGGGAATGATTAACAACCTTGTAAAACTTGCGCGCGAGGAGAAGGATTATGCCACGGAAATCTTCCTCCAGTGGTTTGTGACCGAGCAGGTGGAGGAGGAGAAAAATGCCGAGGAGATTATCCTCAAACTGGAGATGCTGGGTGACAAGGGACAGGCGCTCTATCTCCTCGATAAGGAAATGGGCAAACGCGAATGAGCAAATTGATAATTGATAATTGACAATTGACAATTAAACTGCGGAAGGAGGTGCATCCGATGAATTTTGCAGATATCCTCAAGGGCGCGGATAAGGAAGGAAAGGAAAAGCACGTGCCCGTCATCGAGATTGATAAGTGTGACAGCGAGGAACCGAATGTGGTGCGTGTCATCGTGGGCAAGGAGGTGCCTCATCCGAACACAGTGGAGCATCATATCGCCTGGATTGAGCTATTCGGTGTGAAGAAGGAGGGACAGGTGATTGCCATTGGCAGGGTTGACCTTGCGCCCGTATATTCAAAGCCAGATGTGCGTTTCAACGTGCAGGTAAAAGACTTCAAGGCATTCTGCGCACTGGAATATTGCAACATCCACGGCGTATGGTGGAACTGTCTTGAGCTGGGGCAGCCCGCAGGAAGCTGTTGTTGTTGCGGTGGAACAAAGTAAAATCAAATCATTCACGCCCCCTCCGGATTCAATCCTCCAGAGGGGGCTTTTTTTACTTTTGATTACCCCTAATAAGAAAGAGCCGGAGATTGAATTGATTCCACATCCGGCAATATAAAACACGAAAGTCAAATATCTTATTGCAATGGATATTTCCAGACTTGCACATGGTCAAGATAGACCCGCCCATATTCATTTTCTGAGCCGTCAACAATATCAAAATTGATGACCATAGAATCGCTTTTGTCTCCGGGAATTCCCGATAGATTGGGAGGTGATGGCATATAGAGATAATAATCAGTTCCGGAGTGCGAAGGCATGTGTCCGTATGTTCCAACATCCTGGCGAACACATATCATTCCTATCCAGTCGAATGTTTTATTGGAAAGTCGGAGTCGAATCATGGGAAGGTGTTTTTGAGCATCAACTGATTCGCTATGTAATGTGAAAATTGCCTTATACAGACTATCCGATTGGAAACTTGGACTTGTTTCCGCATATGGCGAGCTCCAACCGCCGTAATAAAGTGGCTTTGCGCCCAATGGACCTGGTGATTCCAACCAAATTGAGCCATTGCCTCTTCCTCTGGTTACATCATCAAATATTCCTGACACACCAACAGGGGTCCAGGTTTTGAAGTCATCATTCGAATCCTGTTCCCAAACAAGTATTCCACCAGTGGTGAGTGGTGTTTGACGGGTCACTTCAAGTTCATCGCAATATACATCACCAGATTGTTCCGGTGTAAAATCGACAAGGTCGAAATATATTAGGTAATTTTGCCCTCCGTAACTGTCTGTTGATGATTTATAATAGTATGAGTCATAAGGGGCGAAAACAGTGCCTATGGCATTGAGTCCTTTGTCCACCTGAAGTAATGCAAAAATCTGAGGAGGATAATTGTTCCATTGCATCCTGACCTGCGGCACCTTATTTTTATCAGTTTGAGTGGTACGGAGCCAATATCGGGCACGATATAGGTAATTCTCCTCACAAGGCGATATGGGCGAATTTGTATTCAATTCCCAACGGCCATAGATACTGTAAGTAGTATCAGAGTCTAAAATCCCAACGGCGGAAAGAGTTGATATTGTCGTATTGGCAATATAAAAGGCTCCAAGAGGATCGTTGATGTAAGTTCCACCAGGTATTGGGAAAGGCTTCCAACCTTCGTCACTTGGATTATCAAAAGTATATTTAGCTAAAAGTATAGGTGTCGGAGTTGGAGTAATAGTAGGCGAAGATGTTGGTGTTGGTGTTGGTGTTGGTGTTGGCATGTTCATAGTATTAAATGCTGTCTCATTGCTCCATGCGCTCCAAGAGCCTTTATTATCTTGATATCGACATCGCCATTTAAATTTAGTATTATTTTCAAGATTTGCATTCAAAGGAATTTGATAATATGTTACGCTATCAATTAGACCACTATCCCATTTCAATTGATCAAATGTCTTATCATTTTGGGCAATTTGGAACTGACTTTTTGATATAACATCCCCAAAATCCGGGTCACAAAAAGTAGAACCAACAAGTATTGTTGTAATTGGAGCTCCATCTTGATTATTGAAAGGATAAATATTAGTTGGCATAAATGGAGAGCGATTCTCATAAACAACAATATAATCCGGCATTTCTTTGATAGAATTCCCAGCATCACTTGATACAGTTAATTTTACTGTAAATTTTCCTAATTGATTATATATATGAGTAGGGTGCTGAGTTGTAGTTGTATCCCCATCACCAAAATCCCA
>JAPLSR010000208.1 GCA_026398545.1 Candidatus Sumerlaeota bacterium
TATTTGTCATAAGTTGCAGGATAAACGTGGGCAGCCAAATGCTGAACAGACAGGTTGCCCCAAGCAAGGCGTAAAAAATCAACCTCCTTTTTCGTCGGGACAGTCTGAGAAATATGAGGAGCAAAAGTTGGGACAGGACAATTATAATTCCGAGGTAAAAGGTCAGAATCATACAGGCGGAGGCGAGAGAATACAGGATTGCGTCCCGGGATTTTCCTCTTTTTATCACCCGTATAAGCCAGAACCAGCTGAGAACGGCAAAGAGGGCTGTTAATGAATAGGGATGAATCTCACGCGAAAATTCAATGAAGAATGGAGAAATGGCAAGGAGTAAAGACGCAAGGATACCCGTCCTTATGTTTCCGACCTCGCGGGCGAGGAAATACAGGGCAGCCACGGTGCCCGCGCCTGACAGAATTGCGGGAAGCCGCCCCGTCCATTCTGCAATCCCGAAAACTTTTATGAAGAAAAAGAGAATCACATAAAAGAGCGGTGCATGCACATCCCTTTGCAGATTGCCCATCATCTCCTTTATGTCGCCATCGCAGAAATCTAATGCCATGATTTCATCCAGCCAGAGACTTGTGGTTACCGTCTTATAAAGTGCCAGACACAGGAAAATCAAGACAGGCAACAGATGAATGGGTCTGAAGACTTTGGGAGATGTGTTGGTCAAGTATTGCGGCGTAATCATGGTTATGTGGATTTGGAAAATGTATCCTGAATGTTTTGTTTCGCTTTTCCTGCTATGGTTTCAAATCTCTTCCGATATTTCCTTTTATTGAAAAGCATTACTCCCGCCCCGGTAAGACAGGCAATTCCAACGCATAAAATAATGTATAAGTATATTACATTGTTAAACAGGTTTAAGAGCATTACAATAAAGGCAAGCAGGAGCATGATTATGCCCGAAAGCAGGGAAGCCTTGGAAAGTCTTTGCGCCTTTTTTCCCAGAGTGATGACAATATCTTTGAGGTTCTGAATTGCACTGTCGGGGAGCGGGGCATAAGACGATGCCAGAAGAAATTTCTGATATGCAAGATGGTATTGCCCCTTTTCCAGCGCCTTCAGCGCCTCCTGTTGCAGGTTGGTTGAGTATGTCTGCACATTTTTTTTCGAGTTTAAACCTTCAGCATTCTCACGAAGCGTTTTGACATGCTGGTCAGATGGTCTTATCGTGAGTAAATCCTTGCATGTCGCAAGGGCGGAGAGCAATTCCTCCCGTGAAATTAATGTCTCAATGTGTTTATAAACATTCGGGACATCCTCCTCGGAAAGTTCCACCATGATGTTGGATTCCTTTGCGCAGATGGGGCATTGGGGCGAGGTGTGGGAGAAAAGGGAACCGCAATCAGGACAGAATAATTTTCCACGCATGAGCGCTCCGCAGGGACAGGCAAGATGGGTGACCGGCAAAGTTGCATTGCACCGACCGCAACGAAAGGTGTTCAGTTGTTCAAGAATCGGGGTGGATTTTTTCAGCAGAATCTGGAATGCCTCAGTTTCGAGATAGCGCGGAAGTGGGGCGGTCAGATGTGGAGGTGAGGCAAGGATGAAGGCGGCGGGTTCCTGTATTGATTGACGGGAATCAATGACACGGCGGGCATCCTCCTGTGATATACCACGTGTTGAGGCATAGGATATAAGGACATTTTTTTGTGAGGTTGTCAATCCCCCACCCTTCGCTGTTGCATCCACCAGTTGACGGAATTGTTCCATTATCCGGCTCAGGATATCTTTCTCGTATTGCCTTAATTTTATGTCATATTGAGAACGCAAGACGGGGTTGCGGAGGGTCTCGGCAACATGGGCAATTTTCTGTGAGGCGGAGGCGGCTTCATCTCTGAACTGGGGATGGAACCGAAGGTGGCTCAAAAGTTCCCGCGCGCGATTCAGGAAGTGTTCCAGTTCATCGGGTGTAAAATCCCTTGTCAGGTTGAGTGCCTCGTAATATGTGAGGAGGTCTTTATCCTGCTGAAGTTCAAGCTGCTTTCTGATTTTCGGATGCAGACTTATGAATATACTTTCCCCATTCATGATTGCATGAAATATCAACCCGCCCCTTACAGTCAATAGGGAAAAAGGCTGGTCAAGTCAGATGGGAGTTGGGGAGTGGAGGAGAATCGGAGCGCATATGGATGAAAATCCTTGAAAATCTCACATCTTATTTGTGCTGTATGGATATTCACCGCTCCATTGACGAAATTTCCAGCGGGCGTAACATTCCCAATTGCCCCTTTTTCTCCCAGACATCCTTTATCAGACCTGTGATGGTCAATGCCACGCTTTCCATGGACATGCGGAGGCAATAGCGTCCGGAGAGGGCGCGGGGATTCCATCCATTATAGGCATTGCCCATGTGGCGGTAGCGCATCACAAAAGCCATGACCTCTTCCCTTGTTGTGTTTTCAACAAGGCGTCCCTCCACCTGGAGGTCGCTCTGACCCAGCCCGAAGCCAATAAAGTATCGCAGAAGCCCGATGCCCTTATCAATCCGCGTTACTGCCGCTTCAAGTGTTACAAGGCGCAAATTCATGTCCCTGTAAAGGTCGATGTTTTTAGTCTCGGTTAATATCATGTCAAAATAATTCTGGCTGAGAAGTCCCTGGTGGAAATATTCCCTGAGGAACTCTTCCAATTCCCGCCTCAATTCCGGGGAGATGTTCTTGTCATCCCTCCACTGGATGGGGGCAATAAAAAGTATTTGCGGTGGCTGGAGCACGCTGGTTGAGGGCGAGATTCTCATTTTCAAGTCTTTTTCATTTCTGTAATCAAAGACAGGATGTTCAGTAATGAAGAATGGTGGAAGGGTAAGAGGGGTGCACGCAGAGATAAGGATGCAAAATACGCAAATGGTGATGTTTTTCTTTTGTAGAAAGAAAAAAGGACACCCACCTTTTTCCGGGGATGTCCTTGAAACGACTAATAGACTTGGGTTCACTTATTGAAGGGGCTTTTTTGTGATTTCAACCATTGGAAGCACGACAATTACAGCACGCCGGTTCTGGGCGCGCCCCTCATCTGTATTGTTCGATGCCACCGGTCGGAATTCGCCATAGCTCACGGCAGACAGGCGCTTCGGGTCAAAGTTGTGGTTCGCAACCATGTAATGGAGGACTTCCATCGAGCGGGCTGACCCGAGCTCCCAGTTGGATTTCCAACCTGAATACTTGATGGGTTGATTATCGGTGTGTCCCTCGAAGATTAATTCACGACCGGGGAAACGCTCTTTCAGGATGAGCGCCACATTGTCAAGAAGGGCTTTTCCCTTCTCAGAGATTTCCGCCATGCCAGGCGTGAATAGAAGGGAATCCACTATGGTGAGGGTGATTCCCCTGGGGGTTTGGGCAAGTTGAACCTGAAGCTTATCCAGCTGCTTTTTCAGGTCGTCTAAATTTTTCTCTTTTGCCTCTGTGACACCACGGATGCCTGCGAGTTCGTTTTCTTTATCCTGAAGTTGTTTCTTGAGGGCATCGAGGTCTTTATTCAGTTTATCCGTTTGTTGCTTAAGGGCATCAATGAGCTGGTCCTTCTCTCCACCTGCGCCTGCTTTTGCCTTGAGATTTTTCAGCTCCTCCTCTAATTGGTCTCTCTGATTTTTGAGAGACGCAATGTCAGCCTCGAGGTTTTCCTCGCGCTTTTCCCTGAGCTGGTCACCAGCCAGCGCTCCGACAACACCACCCGCTGCTGCCCCCGTTAATGCGCCTTCAGCCGTATTCAGGGCACCGCTTGTTTGATTTGCCCAGATTCCGCCTACAACAGCACCAGCTACTCCCCCTGCCGCCGCACCCTTCTGGACAGTGGTGCAGCCGGTCATAATCACCGCCGCCAACATCAACATAACCACCGGAACAACCACCAACCACTTCATCTCCATTTCCTCCTTTAACTGAATATTACAACAAACAACTTAATAACTACATCAGCTTCAACATGAATTGGAACAATCATCCGGTTATTTTTTATTTTATAGTTTGTATATTATCCGAGATGTGTCCAATGTAAAGGGAAAAATGATAAAAAGTGTATATTTTTTTCAGGAGAGGTTTTTCTTAGTTGCCTTTTATCCGGTAATGCCTTTATCTATTTGAGATTGATTGAGTGTTTATAGAATAATATGGTGTAAAAATGATATGAAACGGGTGTTGTGGCTATTATTTGTCCTCCTTGTCGGGTGTAAAGTTACACCGAAGTGCCCTGTCACTCTTGCTCCCGCTGAATATCCACTTACCATCATGTCCTATAATATCCATGTGGGGAAAGGAATGGATAGCCGTGTCTCTCTTGAACGTATTGCCAATGAGATTAAAAAGACCTCTTGCGACCTTGCAGGTGTTCAGGAGGTTGACCGTTTCACAAGGCGCAGTCCTGTGGACCAGCCGGCAATTCTTGCAAAACTGATGGGTTATAATGTCGCCTATTCAAAAAATCTTGATTATCAGGGTGGGGAATATGGAATCGCCATCCTGAGCAGTTTGCCAATAGTTGAAAAAAGGAGCCTGCATTACAGCGTTATGGGTCAAAAAGAGCCGCGCGGCGCTCTCGCAGTCAGGGTTCGTCCCCCTGCCTCTGAAAAGCCCCTCTGGTTTGTAACCACGCACCTCAGCACGGATGACAGCGGCGCCGAGCAACTCCAGCAGGTTAAGGAATTGCTGGAATGGCTGAGGCGGCTGGGGAAGGGAACTGTCATTATTACAGGTGATTTCAACCAGACGCCAGACAGCGCCGCAATTTGTCTCTTGAGAAGTGAATTTGTTGACCTCTTTATCGATAGCGGGGAGGGAAATGGCGCCACATTTGATGCCCTCAAGCCCAAAGTACGTATTGATTATCTGTTTGTCAGGAAGATGGATTTCGCGCGCCTTTTGTCTATTCGTATTCCTGAAACCGATGCCTCTGACCATCGTCCCGTTGTTGCAAGGGTGCTTTTGAAAAAATAGGCTCAGAAAGAGGGGGAGCGCCAATGGATGAGGTGTATGTCAATCGTCTCATTCGCCTGCGGGAAGCCATGCGGGAATCAGATATTGACGGGATGATAATCCTTGACCGCGACAACACCTTTTATCTCACCGGTTTTTGCGGCTCGGCTTCAATTCTCGTAATTATGTCTGACGTGGCGGTTTTTCTCGCTGATGGGCGCTTTTTTGAACAGGTGCGGAAATCCCTTTCCTTAGACATGTATGAAATAATTTTCCAGAACAAAGACGGTAAGGAGCAAATCAAGGGATTTTTTGGTATCAGGGGGAAACTCAGAATCGGGTTTGAATCGTCTATTCCTTATGAGAGGTATCTCTGGCTGAGCGAAGCGGTGCGTCCGGCGCGCCTCGTGGATGCTTGTAAAATATTGACATCTGCAAGAATGCTCAAGGATGAAAAGGAGTTGCGACTCATCCGCCGCGCCGCCGCCATTACTGACCGCTGTGTGGAGATGATTCTAAAGGAGCTCAAACCGGGTGTTACGGAGCATGAACTGGCGGTTAAGATTCGCCGTTTTTTTGAGGATGGCGGTGCGGAGGGGGAATCATTCCCGACCATTGTTGCCTTTGGCATTAATTCGGCGTATCCTCACCATGAGACGTCTCGTCGCAGGCTGAAAGCAGGGGAGGCGGCGCTCTTTGATCTGGGATGCCGCGTGAAGGGTTATTGCTCCGACCTGACACGAACGGTTTTTGTGGGCTCGTCTGATGCAAGACAGCGTAAAGTTTATGAAATCGTTCTTGGCGCACAGGGGGAAGCCATCAAGAAAATCAAACCCGGTGTTTCAGCAAGGGAAGTGGATGCCGCTGCAAGGGAGTATATCAGCAATGCAGGTTTCGGTGATGCCTTCAGGCATAACACCGGTCATGGCGTTGGAATCAACGTTCACGAACAGCCCCGTCTGACACCCCTTTCGGATGACATTTTGAAGAAGGGGATGGTCATCACAGTGGAGCCGGGGATTTATCTGCCAAACTTCATGGGGGTGCGCATTGAGGACCTTGTGCTTGTGGGAGAGGATGGACCGGTTGCGTTGTCAAAGTCTCCAAAGAAGATGAGAATTATATCACAATAAAAGGAGTGAGAGATTGAAACATAAGTTTATATATCTTCTTCAAATCCTCACCTTTATTTTCTTGATGGTGGCAAATTTTTCATCACAAGCGGTGGAACCGCCGTACATTTATATACCTTCCGACAATGCCCGGGAGCCGATTAGCGAGGCGCTGAAAGCCATTAATCTCACACGGGAGAACTGCGTCTTTTCCCTTTCCAACGCCCTTGCACAGGATAGAAAATATGAATGCCCCACCTATCAAACACTTTTATATAACCCTTTTCAGATTCCTTATTTCACATCGCATATTGAATATAACTTTGAGTGTTATCATGATAATTTTTTGAGGACGATGATATTCATGGCTAACAGGACGGGTGTTCCCGTGGCGCGTGGATACTTCACCGCACCCCTTGCCGGATTGGAAGCGCGCCTTGAAAAATCAAGCAATCCCCTCAACCTCGCCCTTGAGGAACTCTATGCCTCGGCAGGGAGTTCGTTCGGGGAAAAGGATGCCCAAAAGGTCATGGACATTGTGAAGAATGTTCCTCAAAGGGTTCGTTTTGAGACCGCGCGAATTCTTATCACTTCCGCCCAGGCAATTCGCTGGCAACGGAAGGCTTTAGAAAAGGTTGTCAAATCTGACTACAAATTCCTCCTTGAGAATATTCCCCAGCGTCTTACCCCGCCGCCGCCTGAAAAAGCCCGCATCCCCACCATCACTGAGGAATGGGAGAGAGACAGGCACACCGACCTGCGGCCTCTCATTGAACTTGTCGATGCCGCCGCCCTTTTCTGCGGCGCGCTTGACCTGATGGCTTACCTTGAAAAAACCCGCGCCGCATTTGCTATTGCACCTGTGACGGAGCGCTTCAGCGCAGAATTCGATACACCCTTCGGCCGCGTAATCTTGAACGGCGTGGGGGAGAACAATAAATATAACGCGGATGTGAATTATCTTCTCATAATGGACTTCGGCGGAGACGATGTTTATACGGGCGGAGGCGCCAACAGGTCGGTAAATGAACCCGTCTCCATACTTCTCGACTTTGCCGGAAATGATTCATACATACAGAGTGCGTCCAGGTTGAAACCGGCATTCGGCGCGGGCGTCCTGGGGTATGGGTTTCTTTTTGATTTTGCAGGCGATGATAAATATGTCTGTCCACAGCTTACTGAGGGATGCGGAATGTTCGGTGTCGGATGGCTTGTGGATTTTGCCGGAAATGACACTTATGAATCTGTGAGGTATGCACAGGGCTTTGCCCATTGCGGTCTCGGTCTGCTTTACGACCGTTCCGGAAATGACGTCTATTATTGCCTTAATTCCGCCCAGGGGTGCGGATTCACCCTTGGTTGCGGTATGCTTGTGGATGAAGGGGGCAATGATGAATACATCGCCAATGATTCAGATATCCGTTTCCCTTCAGCCCAGACGAGGAGTCACAACCGCAGTGTTGCACAGGGGGTGGGTATGGGCGACCGCGCCGATGAAAAAGACGGACACTCCATGCCGGGCGGCATCGGCATCCTGATTGATAAGTCAGGAAATGACCGTTACAGCGCCGGTGTTTTTGCCCAGGGCAACGGTTTCTGGGATGGCATTGGCATTCTCATTGATTCATCAGGAAATGACATCTATAACGGCGTCTGGTACACCCAGGGCGCCGGTGTCCATGGAGGCATTGGCGTTCTATGCGACCGCGATGGCAACGATTCCTACACGGCAACCCTTCACGCCTCGCAGGGTATAGGACACGACTCCGCCATCGGCTTCTTTCTGGATGAAAAGGGGAACGATTCTTATCGCTCGCCTCGTCTTTCGCTGGGATGCGCCAATGAGAACGGCTTCGGGTTCTTCTTTGACCTCGCAGGGGATGACCGCTATGAATTATCTTCGGAGGAATCCATGGGACGGGCGCAGTTTTCCAAGTTTGGAACGATGCGCGAAGACCAGCTTGGTGTGGGATTATTTGTGGATGCGGCGGGAAATGATGGGTACATCGGACCTCACGGGAGCCAGAATCGCCTCTGGGTTCAGCAACCTTCACACGGCATCAGGCTGAGAAGCGAACTGGGTGTTGGCATTGATGGGGATTTTGAGCATATCAACCTCCGCCTGCGCCCCCTCACAACCAAACCCCCGAATGTCGATTGGTAATGTTATGGAGGATGATTGAATAAGCGAACCGGAAGCAGTATAAACTAACACACCGTGAATTATATCAACAAATCCGGGGCAGTTGCTCACCTGTGAGCATGTCGATGATGCGATGTCCGCCCAGCAGGGTCTTCATCACTACCTTGCCTGCATGCTCAGGTGTGACTTTCCCGATGATGCGGCTATCCTTTCCGAGAGGATTTCGCCGCATGATATCGAGAATCGGCTCCGCCCCGCTCTCAGACGCAACAATTATGACCTTTCCCTCATTGGCAAGATACAGTGGGTCAAATCCGAGGATTTCACAGGCAGCCCTCGTTTCCTCTTTTAAGGGAAGAGATGCCTCATCTATTGTGATGCCTGAGGATGTCCCTGCAACTATCTCATTAAGGGTGGTGGCAATCCCGCCGCGGGTCTGGTCGCGCATGAAATGAATACCGTCCGATGCAGATAGAATCTCGGCTATAATGCCATGCAGGGATGCGCAGTCGCTACGGATGTCCATGTTGAGCTCAAAATTTCCGCGGGCTGACAGCACAGCAATCCCATGCTCACCGAACGCGCCATTTATGAGCACCTTATCGCCAGCCCTGATGAACTCACGGCCAAGTTTCAGGTGCTTTGGTCTGCGCCCCACGCCGGAGGTATTAATGAAGACCTTATCGGCGTGTCCCTTTTCAACAACCTTCAAATCGCCTGTAACAATATTCACCCCTGCCTCGCGTGCAGTTTTTGCCATTGCGTCCGCAATCTCTTCAAGGATGTGAATGTCAAGCCCCTCCTCAATAATAAATCCGCAGGATAGGAAGAGAGGGGTGGCGCCCTCCACCGCCAGGTCGTTGATGGTGCCGCAGACGGCGAGACTGCCGATGTTCCCTCCGGGAAAAAAAACAGGGTCAACAACGTAGGAATCAGTTGTAAAGCATAAGTCATATTCATCATTCAGGGGATTCGCGAGCACTGCCGAATCAGACATCCGGTCAAGGAATTCATTGGAAAATCGCTTAACAAAAAGTTCGCGGATGAGGTTGTGCATCAATCTCCCCCCGCTCCCATGCGCCAAAGTTATCTGATTTCCCGATTTAATTATCTCCGCTTCTCCCATTCTCCCTTTCACCTATTCTCATATTTGAAATACGCGGCACAGGTGCCTTCCGAAGAAACCATACATGGACCTATTGGATTTTCCGGATTGCACATCGTGCGGAAAAGCGGGCAATCCACAGGAAGGCGCACACCCCGCAGAATCATACCGCAAAGACACGCGGGATGTTCCCTTGTCTCTTCCACTGCGACAGGCATTCTTTTAACGGCGTCAAAATCGGCGTATGATTCCTGAATTATCAAACCGCTTTCGGGGATTGTGCCAAGACCTCTCCAGATGGAATCCACAGGCTCAAACATCTCATTCATAAGCGAGAGCGCATTGGGATTGCCTGCGGGCTTGACGGCGCGGGTGTATTGAATTTCAACGGTTGCATGGTTTCCTCTGGAAATCTGATTCACAATCATCCAGATTGCCTCAAGGATGTCCAGTGGTTCGAAGCCCGTAATAACGCAGGGAATATGATACTCGCGCGCAATGAATTCATAAGGATGGGAGCCAATGATGGCGCTGACATGACCGGGGCAGATGAAACCATCGATGCGGAGTTCAGGGTCATTCACAAGCGCCTTCATTGCCGGTGGGACAAGTTTATGTCCGCAATGAATGAAAAAATTCTTCAGATTTTTTTCCCGTGCGCATTTTATGGTTGCGGCAATTGTGGGGGCGGTGGTCTCAAACCCTATTGCGAGAAAAATCACCTTCTTTGATGGGCAAGCCTCGGCAATCCCAATTGCCTCCAGGGGTGAATAGACGATGGCAATCTGCGCTCCCGCAACCTTTTCGCGGTAGAGGTTCGAAGTGGAACCGGGAACCTTCATCATGTCGCCAAATGTTGCAATGATGACGTCCTTGCACCGCGCCCAGGCAACAGCCCGGTCCATATAATCATTGGGCGTGACACAAACGGGACAACCGGGGCCTGAGAGAAGCCTGACATGACCCGCAAGGAGCCGACCGATGCCGGCGCGGGCGATACTCATTGTATGTGTGCCGCAGACCTCCATTATGGCGATTTCAGTGGGAAATCCCCTGAGCGTCTCCTCAATCTTTCCGAGGAGTTTTTGTCCCAGCTCCGGATTGCGATATTCATCCATATATCTCATGAAAGTTCCAGCATCTCCTGCAGAAGTTTCAGCCTTTCCTCGGCATCCGCGCTGTCCAGTTTCTGGATGGCAAATCCCGCATGAACAATGACATAATCCCCGGTTTTTATTTCGCTATCAGATATGAGTGTGAGATTTACCGGGCGTTGGACGCCGCCCAATTCCACAACGGCATCCGTTCCAGTCAGTTTCACAATCTTCATCGGCACGGCAAGACACATGGTCAGACCTCCTGCATTTTTGCGGCGGCGATGACCGCCTGCCCGAGTGAGATGCCGCCATCATTCGGCGGGACATTCTGATGGAGATAGACGCGGAATCCCTCGCGTGTCAGGAGGTGAAAGACACTGGTCAAAAGAATCATGTTCTGAAATACCCCCCCGCTCAGGGCGACATTGCTGAGCTGCCGCGTCTTGCGAATCCAGAGGCAGACATCTCTTATCAATTCGGCAATGGTGTTATGGAACTTTGCGGCAATTCTCTGCGCATCCATTCCACTTCGCAGGTCATCCACAACGCCCTTGATTATCCACCTCTGATCGATGATGGCAGGTTGGACATTTCCTCCATTTATAAACCATTGCATATCACCGTATGTGTCTTTCTCATTTTCCTCCGTTGCAAGCATTTCCAGCTCAATGGCAGCCTGCCCTTCATAGTTTATATAGTCGCGGACGCCCAGAAGAGCGGCGACGACGTCGAAGAGGCGTCCCATGCTTGAGGTGAGAGGTGAATTGATTCCCTTCTGGAGCATGGATTTAATCACAGCCCATTTTTCCCGGTCTACGCGCCTCACAAATTCAATGTCTAAATTTATAAAATCATCGCCGTAGATGCTGTGTAGATAGATTGCTGACATTCGCCAGGGCTCCTTGATTGCCGCTTCACCGCCTGCAAGCGGAAGGCAGGCGAGATGAGCAACACGCTCAAATCCGTGGTAGTCAGCTATGAGAAATTCACCGCCCCATATAGCGCCATCGGGTCCATAACCTGAGCCGTCAAAGGCAACGCCGATAACCTTCCGGTTTGGTAAAAAATTATCCGCCATGCAGGAGGCGATATGTGCATGATGATGCTGGACAGGGAAAAGGCGGAGGGCGGGCTGGGCTGAGGCGGCGCGTTCATGCGCATATTTTGTGGAGAGATATTCCGGATGAAGGTCACATGCAATTGCCGACGGGGGCGTTTCAAAAAGATTCTGGTAATGCGCAATCCCCTCTTCAAAGGCGCGCAGGGCTTCAAGGTTTTCAAGGTCGCCGATATGGTGGCTGACCTGAATCTCATCATCCCTCATCAGGGCGAAGGTGTTGTTAAATTGTCCTCCACAGGCGAGAATTGGTCTGGCGGCGCGCAGGGGCGACTTGAGGGGGAATGGAACATAACCGCGGGAACGTCTCAGAATCATCTCACGCCCTGTTGGAGGAAAAACCCTTGTCACAGAGTCATCGCACGGTGTCTGGATATCCCGATTATGAATCAGGAAGTAATCAGCGATTCCCTTCAGTCTTTCCAATGCCTCTTCGTTATCCCATGCGATGGGTTCCTTTGAGAGATTGC
>JAPLSR010000057.1 GCA_026398545.1 Candidatus Sumerlaeota bacterium
ATTTGCCGGGCTCACAAGGGTCGGTTTATTGGGACAAGGCGGAGTTGATGTCGTGATCCCCAGGCTGTGACTATAACCCGCCGCAATCGCCACAAAATCGCTGTTCGTAGTTGGCACATCGCATTGTCCATAAGTATTATCTCCCCAGGCGACAATAGAACCAGATTTCGCCGCCCACGTCGCGCCGCAATTTAAAAGCATAGCCGCAATAGCCATAGTGGCTATCACCAGAACCAGCTTAACTGACCACGGTTTTGATTTCATGGTATGACCCCTTAAAATTTATATTTCTACTAAATACACAATAACAAAAAAGTCAAGAGCATAATTCAATTTTAACAAACCCAAAACCTTGGATAATTCCACGCGGAGATATTTGGAATATATATTAGTTGAGAGCACTGAAATACTGCGGATTTCCCCTCTGCGTTTGCTGCGTGCTCTGCGTGAAATAAAATCAATCCGCCTCAGGCGGATTAATAAAAAATGAACATTGCTACTTTTAGGAATTCCTGAACAAGTGCCCTCCATTTTACTTTTCAGTATAAGAACCATTGACACCCGTATCGGTTCTCTGATTGTGTAATTTCGTTAATCTGATGCCGCTGAATTTGACTAATACTCATATAAAAAGGTGGATTCATGCCAAGGGAAAGACGTGAAAAGCTGGACAGGTTGCAACGGAATATCGAACGGATTATCAAGGGGAAGGCAGAGGTTGTTAAAAAGGCGCTTATTGCCATGCTGGCGCAAGGGCATCTCTTGATTGAGGATGTGCCCGGGGTCGGGAAGACAACCCTCGCCCACCTCCTCGCCAACTCCATCTCATGCTCCTTCCAGCGAATACAGTTCACAAGCGACCTTCTCCCCTCCGACATCCTCGGAGTAAGCATTTATGACCCAAAAAAGGGCGAGTTTGAATTTAAAAAAGGTCCCATCTTCGCCAATATCATCCTGGCGGATGAAATCAATCGCACCACACCGAAGACACAGTCGGCACTTCTTGAGGCAATGAACACCGCCCGGGTTTCCATAGACAAGATGACTTATCATCTCCCTCGACCCTTCATGGTGGTCGCAACCCAGAACCCCGTGGAGTTTCATGGCACTTTTCCCCTACCCAAGGCGCAGCTGGACCGCTTCCTGATGCGGCTCCACATTGGCTACCCGGAGCTCACAGATGAGATTGTCATCCTGAAGGAACAAAAGGCTTATGTGAACTTAGATGAGATTGAACCTGTCCTCTCCGATGTGGAGGTGCTTGCCATGCAGCAGGAGGTGGAGGGAGTGAAGGTTGATAATGACCTTTTAGAATACATCGGGCGCATTGCGGCTGCCACGCGGAATTCGCCCCATATTGAGTTAGGCGTCAGCCCACGGGGCGCCCTGGCACTGCGCCGCGTCGCCCAGGCGAAGGCATACTTTGAAGACCGCGATTATTGCATCCCTGATGATATCAAATCCATGATAGAGGAGGCGTTGGCGCATCGTATCCAGGTGGCGAAATCATTCGAGAGCGGCGGCATCGGGGGGCACCGAGAGGATGAGGAAATCCTCAGGCAGGTCGTGTCCGATGTTGAGGTGCCGGGATTCCTGGGGTCTCACCTTTGCGAATTTCTCCTTGAAAAAGGGCATGAAGTTATCTGTATGGACAATCTCTCAACCGGCTCTATCAGTAATATTGAACAAATTCGTGATGAACGATTTACATTTATCAAGAAGGACGTGACGGAATATCTGTATGTCAATGGACAGATTGATTATATCCTGCACTTTGCCTCACCGGCAAGTCCCGTGGATTACATCAAGATGCCGATTCAGACACTCAAGGTGGGCTCACTGGGAACGCATAAGGCGCTTGGACTTGCGAAAGAAAAGCGGGCGGTCTTTCTCCTCGCCTCCACATCTGAAGTCTATGGCGACCCCCTTGTCCATCCGCAGAGGGAGGATTACTGGGGCAATGTGAATCCAATCGGTCCACGGGGCGTGTATGATGAGGCGAAGAGGTTTGCCGAAGCGCTCACCATGGCTTATCACCGCTATCATGACATCTCCACACGCATTGCGCGAATCTTCAACACTTATGGACCGCGGATGCGCCTGCATGACGGACGCGTTGTACCCCAATTTATTGACCAGGTGCTGAACAGTAAACCTCTCACCGTGTATGGCGATGGTAAGCAGACTCGCAGTTTCTGTTATGTCTCTGACATGATTGAGGGGATTTACAGACTGATGGTCTCCAATCTCTCCGAGCCTGTTAACATTGGCAATCCGCAGGAGATGACCATCCTGGAATTTGCCGAGATAATTCAGAAGGTTTGGGGCAAGAGGTGTGAGGTTCGTTTTGAGCCATTGCCGGTTGATGACCCGAGGACAAGGAGACCGGATATTACCAGGGCGCGCGCCCTCCTCAACTGGGAGCCGATAGTGACCATTGAGGATGGTTTGAAAAAGACGCTTGACTGGTTTAAATAAAATTGATTGATTGAGTGATTGATTCAATGACTCAATGATTCAATGAATCAATTGTGATAAAGGAGTTGCTTAATGAATGTCTGCGTCATCGGCACTGGCTATGTGGGACTTGTGACGGGCGCTGTCTTTGCCGACCTCGGCAATGAGGTCTATTGCGTGGATAATGACAAAAGAAAGATAGAGATGCTTAATCGCGGGGAGATGCCCATATACGAGCCGGGACTCAAGGAGATGGTTCGGCGCAATGTGGAGGATGGACGTCTCTTCTTTTTCACCAGCGTGGCAAAGGGGATGAAATCTGCCAAAGTCATCTTCATTGCGGTCGGGACCCCATCCAGGGCAAATGGGGAGACCGACCTGTCCGCCGTTGCGGCTGTGGCAAAGGATATTGCTCTCCACCTTGACGATTATAAAATCATTGTTAACAAGAGCACGGCGCCGGTGGGGACAGGTAATTTTGTCCGCAATGTGATTGAGAAATACCAACGCACCAACGTGGAATTTGATGTGGTTTCCAATCCGGAGTTTTTAAAGGAGGGATGCGCCATTGCGGACTGTTTGTATCCTGACCGCATTGTGATTGGTGTGTCCAATCATCATGTGGCGATGGCGCTTCTCGAATTATATGCGCCTCTGGAGCGACCCATGCTGATTACGGATGTGGAAAGCGCGGAGGTCATCAAATACGCCTCCAATGCCTTTCTCGCCACCAAGATTTCATTTATAAATTTTATCGCTAATCTGTGTGAAAAGGCTGGGGCGGATGTCTCGCTTGTTGCCAAGGGGATGGGTTATGACTCGCGCATCGGGAAGGACTTTCTGCAAGCGGGGCTGGGCTATGGCGGCTCATGTTTTCCCAAGGACACCCTTTCCTTGCTTCATACGGCGCGAAATTTCAGGGAGGATACCTCCCTCCTTGAGGCGGTGGTCAAAATCAACCAGGAACGGGTGCCTAAATTCGTGGGGCGAATCGAGCAGAAATTAAACCCCATAAAAGGGAAGGTGGTGGGCGTGCTCGGTCTTGCCTTCAAGCCGAACACGGATGACCTTCGTGATGCCAAGAGTCTTGAGATTATCAACAACCTGTTGAAAAAGAAGGCAATTATCAGGGTTTATGACCCCGTCGCCATGGAGAACGCCAGCACTATACTTAAAAATGTGACATTTTGTAAAAATGCCTATGAGGTCGCACATGGTGCGGACGCCCTCGTGATTGTCACAGACTGGAATGAGTTTAAGCTGCTGAACCTGGAAAAACTCCGTCAGGAGATGAGGAAACCGTATCTCTTTGATGGGCGCAACATTTATAATAAAGAACGCGCCGAAAGGGCGGGTTTTGAATATTTCTGTATCGGCAAGAGGTGAAATAAAAATGATTAAACTGGACACCCTACTGCAAGAGATGCCGGAACGCGGCGCCTCCGACCTGTTTCTCAAGGCAGGGTCACGCCCTATGTTCCGCATTGATAATTCGATTGAATCTTCTAATTTCCCCGTACTGGATGTTACTGATGTCCGCACCATTGCCAACTCCCTTATGAGTGAGGAACAGATTCACTATTTTGAACAATATCACGAGATGGACCTCGCCGTTGGCATCCGGGGCATCGGTCGCTTCAGGGTCAACGTATTTCTCCAGAGAAGCAGTGTCGGGCTTGTCTTCAGGTATATCACGCATCCGACCTTCACCTTTGAACAGCTGAATCTCCCGCCTGCGGTGAAGGCGCTTTCTGAGAAACGCAGAGGTCTTGTGCTTGTAACCGGCACCACAGGAAGCGGCAAATCCACCTCCCTCGCCGCCATGATTAATCACATCAACAACACCCGCCGCTGTCACATAATTACCGTTGAAGACCCGATTGAGTTCCTTCACGCGGATAATATGGCGATCATCAATCAGCGCGAGGTGGGTTTTGACACCAAAAATTTCAACGAGGCGCTTCGCCACATCCTCCGCCAGAGTCCCGATGTCATCCTTATCGGCGAGATGCGCGACCTTGAAACCATCCAGACTGCCATCTCAGCCGCCGAAACTGGTCACCTTGTCTTCTCCACCCTGCACACTATCGATACAGTCCAGACCGTTGACCGCATCATCAATTATTTCCCCGCCTACCTCCATGCACAGATTCGCATGGAGCTCTCTCTCACCCTGAACGGCGTTATCAGTATGCGTCTCTTGCCGCATGCCTCCGGCAAGGGACGTGTCCCCGCCGTGGAAATCATGATAAACACCCCAACAGTCAAGAAACTCCTTCATGAGGGGAGGACACTTGAGCTCCCCAAATTCATTGAGGGCGGACGCGACGTTGGAATGCAGACCTTCAATCAGGCACTCTATGACCTTTACGCAAAGAAAATAATCAAGCTCGAGGACGCCCTTGCCTATGCCACAAGTCCCGAGGAACTCCGATTGATGGTGGAGGGAATCGCATCGGGGGTCAAGGCAAAGGAAATGGCGAATTATTGACGGTTGTGGTTTTCATGCGCCGGATGCGGGACCTTCCCCATGGTTAAGCCCTGAATCCACTAAGGATTCTGCGGCACGGAAAAGCTCCTCCGGAGTGATGGACGCAAGGCAGGCAAGCCGACGAGAGTCCTTATAGCGACACCGGGTTTTCCAACAGGGGACACAGGATATATCATACTTCTGGATGGCAATACAGCGTCTGCCATAGGGTCTGTTCCGCCGGGCATCCGATGCGCCAAAAAAGGAAAGCACAGGCACGTTCAGGGCGGCTGCAATGTGTGTGGGTCCTGTATCGCCCCCTATAAAAAGTCCCGCACGGGAAATGAGGCGGACGAGCTGTTGGATAGTTGTGGGCGGAGCCACATACGCTCTGGCTCCGAGCGATTTTATAAGTTCCGATAATTCCTTTTCCAGAGACTCCTCCCCCGGTCCCCACACGATGATAATTTTCAATCCCTTCTCAAGATGAAGAAGTGCGCACAGGCGCGCCAGAGTTGTGAGCGGCAGACGCTTGGTGCTCCATCCTGCGCCAGGGCTCACGGCAACAAAATATCCATCGACATCAAAAGGAACCTTTTCCCGACTGAAATCGGGAAAAACAAAGTGGACAGGTGGATTTTTAATCTTTAGTGGCTGGAGGAGTGTAAGATTTTTCTCCACAATATGAAGCGGACGAGAAGGTCGCACTTTGACATTGGTAAAGAGTTTGTTCAGTTCCCGCCCGTCCTCATCGCCAAATCCGACAATGCGCGACGCACCGGAAAAATAGGCGGCAAGACCACTTTTGGTGAGTCCCTGAAAGTCTATCGCCCAGTCATATTTCACGCCGCGGATCTTTTTGAAAAAAGGCACGATGTTGGAAAAAAAATATCTTCGGAATTCCCTTCGCCATTTCCTGCGAAAGATGTAAAGGTTATTTATCTGGGGATGCCCGATGAGGAGTTGCGCGGGGTTTTCCTCCACCATCCAGTCAATCTGAGCATCGGGATAGGCGGTGCGGAGGGCATTCAATGCGGGCAGGACATGCACCACATCACCAATGGATGTCAGACGAACGAGCAGAATCTTGCTACTCATATTAAAAAGGCTTACAAATCGCATCGATTCCAAGTCAATGGAAAAACATCCGACATCAGAAATTTATGGGGTGAAATTAAACAGAAAACCTCTTGACAGGGAGTAAAATGTTCTCATAGAGACATACCGTTAAATTTCTTTGACATATCGCGGTGATGGAAAGAAATTTGAGGCTGGTGTAGCTCAAGGGTAGAGCAGCCGCCTTGTAAGCGGCAGGTTAAGGGTTCGATTCCCTTCTCCAGCTCCAGTTGATTATTGGATTAAAACGGAGGGGTTCCCGAGAGGCCAATGGGGAAGGGCTGTAAACCCTTTGCGTTAACGCTTCGTAGGTTCGAATCCTACCCCCTCCACCATTCTCATACTGATTGCTCCCCTGTAGCTCAATAGGCAGAGCGGGTGGCTGTTAACCACTAGGCTGCAGGTTCGAGTCCTGCCGGGGGAGCCAGATTGAGCAAAAGGTAGAACTTATCTTAGTCATGGAAATAGTATAATGAATATAATTGATTTATTTTGCGGCTGCGGTGGCCTTTCTTACGGTTTCCAGAATGCAGGCTTTAAGGTTCTATTGGGAATAGATAACGACCCTATTGCACTAAAAACATTCCAACTCACTCACCCTGGGTCTAAAATTATTTGTGGAGATATTTCAAGAATTTCAAAAGATCAAATTCTTAATGAAATCTCCGGCGCTAAAGTTGATGTAATTGTAGGCGGTCCTCCGTGCCAGGGTTTCTCTCTTTCTGGTCCACGGAACTTATATGATCCGCGCAATAAATTGTTATACTGGTTTCTTGAAGTTGTTAAAGCATTAAGCCCTAAAGCGGTTTTGATCGAGAATGTGCCAGGTATTAAGTCTCTTTACGGTGGCAAGATTAGAGAAGCTATTGTTGAAAAGCTTGAATCTAAACCGTTTGACTATAAAGTAAACACTAAGGTATTGACAGCTTCAGAATACGGAGTCCCTCAGCATAGGAAGCGCTTTTTCATAATTGGTATTAAAGGAAAAAGATTTATTTATCCTAAGCCGACTTATGTTGATTCAGGCTGTGGATATGATTTAGTTTCAGGCTGTAAGCGTATGGTTTCCTGCGAGGATGCTATTTCTGATCTTCCGTTGCTCGATGACGGGATTGGAACAGAATTTCAGCAATATCGCATAAAGCCTATAAATGATTATCAAAGGTTAATGCGCAAAAGTTCTGATTCCGTTCATAACCATATTGCAGCCAGGCATTCTAAGCATATCCGGGATATAATTGCGTTAGTTCCCGAGGGGAAAAACTACAAATCGCTTCCTATTCATCTCCGCAACACAAGAAACTTTCATGTTGCATGGACGCGGTTTCCGAGGAATGAGCCCGCGCCTACAATAGACACTGGCCATAGGCATCATTTTCATTACGAGGCAAACCGGGTTCCCACTGTCAGGGAATGTGCCCGGTTACAGTCATTTCCGGATATTTTTCATTTTATTGGAAACAAAACACA
>JAPLSR010000198.1 GCA_026398545.1 Candidatus Sumerlaeota bacterium
CCGACGCCAACACCGACGCCAATTCCGCCTACACCGACGCCAACACCAACGCCAACGATAACTCCAACGCCAACGCCAACACCAATTCCGCCGACGCCAACACCGACGCCAATTCCGCCTACACCGACGCCAACGATAACTCCAACGCCAACACCAATTCCGCCGACGCCAACACCGATACCGCCAACACCTACACCTACGGCAACACCTACACCAACACCGACGCCTACCCCGACGCCAACACCTACTGTGACCTTGAACTCAACGGCTGATTCTGATGTGAGAGAGGACACGGCCAATGACAACTACGGCACCATAACTACCATGCGGGTGAGGAGCAATAGTGGTGAACCACTTTCGTATAACCGTCGCTCCTTTGTGCAGTTTGATGTCTCCTCCATTCCTGGAACGGCTACCATTCTGTCAGCCACCCTGAATCTTTATTTGACCTCAACATCGTCGCTTCCAGCCTCTCGGAACTATGACGTGCACCGGGTTACGGCGAGCTGGGTGGAGACCACCATTACCTGGAACACTATGCCTGCCGTTGCTGGTGCTCCCACAAGCACTATAGCCACGGGGACAACGTTGGACGTGTGGCTATCGTGGGATGTTACGAGTGATGTTGCGGCTTTTGTAGCGGGGACCTACAGCAACTATGGGTGGCGCATAAAGGACCAGGTGGAGAGTTCCGCAGTAGCCTATAATTCAGTGTTCAGGACCCGCGAGTATGCTGACCCGACATATTACCCACAGTTGATAGTGACCTATACACCATAAGGCAAACGCATCAGCGGAAACAACTGAATATGGGGTGCGGTAGTAAAAGCCGCACCCCATTTTTTTTCTTTACTTGCCTACTGCACAACATCCATCATACACACCTTGTTTTATACAAATGCGCGCGAAAATCATTAAGGAACTCAAAAAAGGAAGGGTGCCATGTCTATCGATAATCATATCACCCATATTTACAAGCGCAATGGCAGACTTGTGGCATTTGACCAGGACCGCATAACGGATGCAATCTTCCGCGCCGCCAGGTCCATCGGTGGCGAGGACATTGAAAGGGCAAAGGAACTCTCCGACCAGGTGGTAATCGCCCTCAATCAGACTTTTGAGCCGGGTGAGAAACCCACCGTGGAAGAGATTCAGGACATGGTCATCATGGTGCTTGAGAAAAATGACCATCACACCACCGCTCGCGCCTATGCCCATTACAGGAGCGAACATGCCCGTCTCCGAGAAGGTCGTAAAAGCGGAAAGATTCTGGATACCATCCCATACAAAGTTCTATGGGATGTCCTATCCTGGAATGTGGATTACGGATGCGAAACGGTTGAGCATCTGAACGAACATGTCCGGCGGGGCACATTGCCCATCCTTATCGATGCGGCGGAAAAGGTCTATCATGATGAGGTTGGTAACCTTGCACAATCAATCATAAAAAGAAAAGATGAGATTCGCATTGTCATCATCGCAGGACCCTCAAGTTCCGGAAAAACAACAACCACCATCAAACTCAGGGAGTATCTGGAGAAGGAGGGCATCGCCCTTTCTTCCATCGCCCTCGATAACTATTTCAAAAATCTGAAAGAGCATCCAAAAGATGAATTCGGGGATTACGATTTTGAAAGACCGGAGTCTTTGGACATTGAGCTTGTTAATGAACATCTCCTTGCATTGATTCAGGGTGTGGAAATCCAGGTGCCGGTTTATAATTTTAAAACCGGACAACGCGAAAAAAAGACCACTCCCTTTCACCTCGATGATGACCACATCCTCCTCATCGATAGTCTTCACGGTCTTTATGAGCCCATGACAATAAGCGTTCCGGCGGAATCAAAATACAAGATGTATATTGAGGCGCTCTGCCAGATTAAAGACACAAACGGGGAGTTCGTCAGATGGGCTGACCTCAGGATGCTTCGCCGCATGGTGCGTGATTCCTGGTGCAGGAGCTATTCACCCGAAATGACCGTCGGTCACTGGCATTATGTCCGCAACTCGGAAATGCAATATATCGTTCCTTACATTCATCAGGCAAATTACATCTTCAACGGCTCGCTCCCCTATGAACTGCCTGTGCATAAGAAATATCTCTGGAAATACATTGACCAGATTTACAATGCTTACAAAGACCTGCCGAAGCGTTATGATGCCTTTATCCGCTCCCGAAGGATATATGAACTTCTGAACAGCGTAACGGCGATTGATGATGATTCCTGCATTCCAAAGAACTCACTGATGCGGGAATATATCGGGGGAAGCATCTACAAATACTAAGTTATAGACATTGCTTTATGAAGCCATCTCAGTTTTTCGCAATGATAGTCGGACGGGAGAGATGCATTTCTCTGAACAGGGAACTATCCATCACGGGCGTCCAGAAATCTCCATCCTTCATCCGGGTCAACTTTGCCGCAGATTCGGGACTCCTCGTCCTTCAACCTGAGAAAACTGGCAGGGGTATCCTGACACTCAAGACAAAAACCGGACCGCTCTCCATCCGCCTGAGTGTATTTTCAGAAAAAGAGGCATTCCTGATTACTGCCCTTTCATGTAATTATCACACCGGCTGGAACCCATCATTGCAAGACCGACTCCCTCACCACCTTTGCTGTGGCTCTGATAAAAGCGGGAACGCCTTTGTCCATGTTACAAGGATGGAGCGAATCCTGCATGATAACAATTTGCCCATAACATGGTTTATTGACCCGCCCACGGCGCAGGAACAAACAGATTACTTCAGAAATGGATGCAGGCAGAATGGCGATGAGATTGCCTTCATGCCCTCATCCTTCAGCCATTTCAATCCTGTGAATTATAACATTGAAAAGACTTATGAGGAAACGCTTGAACTTCTGCGGACCGGTATCTCCTCTCTGGAGGCAATCTTCCAGCGACGTGTCACGACAGTGGCGATTGACCAGTTTATCGGGAGCATCGGGACAAATTTCACAAATGCCGCATCAGCCCTTGGCATGAATGCCCTCTGGGGCGTGGGATTTGACCATTATACCTGCGACACAAGCATGTTTCATGGCGGATGTCCCTGGAATCCCTATCGCCCCGATATAACCAATTTCCGAACGCCGGGGCGCAACCCGCGCCCCATCTGGATTTTTCAGTGGACCTTCAGAGACCTCATTAACACTGTCCATGTCCCCGGCGGCGCAAGCGGCGCTGTCATGTTCTCCACAGATGTGGATGACATTCTCTGCACATCCATCGCCTGGCACCAGGATGATTATTACCACCGCATTGCCAGCGAATTCCTGAAAAACAAAAACTTCAATGACATGCTGGTCATGACTATACATCAGGAGGACCATGATTCATGGACAGAGGATGGGTGTGCCTACTATGAGCGTTTTTTTTCCAGCCTGCCGGAAGGATTCACGCCCGCCACGATGGGAGAGGTTGCCGAATGGCTCGACCTCAAATATCTCATGCCTGCCGAATCGCACCAAGTCCTTCGACTCGAAGACCCTCTCACCTGCAAGGATGAGGTGAATTTTTTGCACCCCGATGTCAAAAAGCCATTGGACTGGCCTATGGGCGACGCGCCCTACCCACCGCATATATTTTACTATGACAGCGACTTCCAGATGGTCTTTCTTGAAAAATCTCATACACCCCTGCGTTTCATTGATTATCGCAAAAAATATCCCGTGCCGGAGAAGGGCTACTATCCCTATGAAGTCCTCCCCCGCATCACAATTCACTCATTTAAAATTACACAAGACGGTATCTCTTATGATATTGACTCCGATGGCGATTATCCGGATTATCCCATTGCCGCCTGGACAGATATTAAACCACCGAAGGACGTCATATTAATTCCCGGCGGGTTCATTACTTTCCTTTCCCTTCAAAGAGGAAACAATTCGTGGATGTTATGCTGGAAATGATAAAGCAATTTCCCATAGATAAACCGATGGAAAAGGCGGCGCTCAGTGTGGCAAAAACCCTCCAGGATGCCGGCTATGCGGCATACTGGGTTGGCGGATGTGTGCGTAATAAACTTATGAATATGGAAACTGAGGATGTGGACATCGCAACTGGCGCCCCGCCGGAGGTCATTCTCAAACTCTTCCACAAAACCATATCCGTAGGCGCTCAATTCGGCGTTGTGGTTGTGATTGTGGATGACTGTCAGATAGAGGTGGCGACCTTTCGCTCTGACGGCGCCTATCTGGATAACCGTCATCCCAGCGAGGTGCATTTTGCGGACGTCCGGTCTGATGCCCTGAGGCGTGATTTCACCATCAATGCCTTCTTCTGGGACCCCGTCTCAGGAGAACTGTTTGACTTTGTCAATGGACAGGATGACCTTGAAAAAGGAATCATCCGTTGCATCGGGGCGGCGGAGAAGCGCTTCCGCGAGGATGCCCTTCGCCTTCTGCGGGCAATCCGGTTCTCCACTCGTTTTATTTTTCGCATTGAGAAAGAGACATTCAGAGCCATTCAGAAAAACGCATCTCTAATTCAAAATATCAGCGCTGAGCGCATCCGTGATGAGCTGAAAAAGATATTCACCGGACCCAACCGGGGTGCAGCCCTTATCCTCCTGGAACTTTCAGGTCTTCTCCGGGAAACCCTGCCGGAAGTCCAGGCATTGAAAAATGTGCCCCAGCCGGAGGCGTTTCATCCCGAAGGCGATTGCTTTGACCACACAAGGTTCGCCCTTGATTGGCTGCGCCATCCCTCCCCTATTTTGGCGCTTGGCTGTCTCTTCCATGACATCGGGAAACCCCCAACCATGACCAGGGGGGAGCGCATCCGTTTTGACGGCCATAGCAAAACTGGCGCCATGATGGCGGAGCATATCTGCCGACGCCTTGCCTTTTCCAATGCCGACCGCACAGCCATCATTGACCTTGTAGCCCGTCATATGCACTTCCTCTCCGTCAAGGAGATGAAGCTCAGCACACTGAAAAAGTTTCTTTCCCATCCAAATATCGAGGAGGACATTGAGCTTCACCGGGCGGATTGCCTTGCCAGCCATGGCGACCTGGAAAACTACTATTTTTGCTTTGATAAACTGGAGGAATTCAGAAGGGAGAAAAAAGATATTATCCCGCCGCCTCTGCTCACAGGCGATGACCTCATAAAAGAGGGATACACGCCTGGTCCGCTCTTCAAGAAAATCCTGAACAGGGTGCAGGATGCGCAACTGGATGGCGAAATAAAAACGCACGAGGAAGCCATCAGCCTTGTCAGGCGAGAATTCCCCGCGCATTGAGATGAATAAAGACTGACTAAGCCCCTTATGAACTCACCGACGCCGAAAATCAGGAAAATATTACATAAACACCTTCGCAATGACCGGCGCAAACACCAGCGCCACAACACTCATCAGCTTGATTAAAATATTCATGGAGGGACCGGAGGTATCCTTGAAAGGGTCGCCAATCGTATCGCCCACGACAGCCGCCTTGTGAGCCTCTGATTTCTTCCCGCCAAGATTCCCCTCCTCTATCCATTTCTTGGCATTATCCCAGGCGCCGCCCACGTTGCACATCATGATGCCAAGCAATACCCCGACCAGTGTTGCGCCCGCCAGAAACCCGCCCAGCGCTTCGGGACCAATGACAAAGCCCACAATGAGCGGAACTGCAAGTGCGGAGATACCCGGCAGTATCATCTCACGCAGGGCGCCTTTAGTTACAATGTCCACACACGTATCAATCTGTGGCTCCGCTTTCCCCTCAAGAAGACCCTTAATCTCTCTGAACTGACGCCGAATCTCATCAACAAGGCGATTTGCGCTGCGTCCCACCGCATCCATCGTCAATGCCGTGATGACCATAGGCATCATACCGCCGAGGAAAAAACCAACCACCACCTTGGCATCGGTCAGGTCAATCTTCATTTCCTTATGACCCGAAGCAAGCCATACGGTGGAGATGGTGTGCTGATAAGCGGCGAAAAGTCCAAGGGCGGTCAGGGCGGCAGAACCGATGGCAAAACCCTTCCCGATGGCGGCTGTGGTATTCCCCAGCGCGTCCAACTTATCCGTGATCTTGCGAACCTCAGGGCCTGCGCCGCTCATCTCGGCGATACCGCCCGCATTATCCGCAATGGGACCATAGGAATCGGTGCTCATTACAATACCCACGGTGGAAAGCATCCCCACGGCGGCAATCGCTATGCCGTAAAGCCCGCTGAAGTGATAGGCAATTCCTATGGCAATGCAGATGGTGATAATGGGAAGGAGTGTGCTCATGAAACCCACACCCATGCCTGTGATGACCACGCCAGCCGGACCGGCGGAGGTGGCATGGGCAATTCTTTTAACCGGCGCGCCTGAGGTGAAATATTCACTCTCAACACCGATAAGCGCACCGCAGATGAGCCCGGCAAGAACTGCCCAGTAATGATTGAGACTCCCGAGAAGGAGCTTCGTCACAATAAATCCGCCAATGATGAAAAGGACGCCGCTGACATAAGTCGCCGAGCGAAGAGCCGTCTGGGGGTTTTTCCTTTTGAGATACTCCATTGAGAGAATCCCTATTGCGGATGCAATCAAGCCAATGGTGATATACAGTAAGGGTAAAGAGACAAGCTTAAGGGCATTGGGCATGGTTGCCCCAATTGCCATTGTCGCCACAACACTTCCAACATAGGATTCAAAGAGGTCGGCGCCCATGCCGGCGGTATCTCCAACATTGTCGCCAACATTATCCGCAATGACGCCCGGATTGCGAGGGTCATCCTCCGGTATGCCCGCCTCCACCTTTCCCACAAGGTCGGAACCAACATCCGCACTTTTCGTATAGATGCCGCCCCCCACACGGGCAAAAAGGGCGATGGATGAAGCGCCCATCGCAAAGCCATTGATAATGAGCGGGGCTGTTGCCGGACTCTTGTGCAGGAAATACGTAAACAATCCCAATCCAATGACGCCAAGGGCAGCAACTGACATCCCCATGACGGAACCGCCACGGAAGGCAACGGAGAGGGCAAGTGGTGTGCCGCCCGTCTTGGCAGCCTGGCAGGTGCGCACATTCGCCCGCGTGGAGGCATTCATCCCGACATAACCGGCAAGCATCGAGCAGAGTCCACCGCAAAGATAGGCAATGGCAGTCTCCACCTTGATTGTTGCGGCAATTGCGAGCACAACAACAACCATAAATATGGCAATAATCTGGTACTCCCTCTTCAGGAAGACCATAGCGCCAAGGTGGATTTTATCCGCAATGGCGCGCATCTTTTCGTCACCCGTCGGATACTTCAGCACCAGGAAATAGGTGACAATGGCAAACAAAAACCCCAACACCCCAATCAAAGGGACAAGTCCAAGGATGATGTCCATATGAACCTCCCCAGACCCTGCAAAAATAAAATGGAAGAAGGCAAAAAACAGGATATTAAATTGGATGAGTCTTTTTTGTGTGATATAACTTGATTGTCAAGCAAAATAAGAATCCGGTAATCTCGCGCTATATTCTCAATTGTCCACTATTTCACTTAATTCAAACCACCAAAGCCGGATGAAACATACAAGAGGTAATAACGTCCAATGAAGACGGGGCGAAGTCTAACAAGAATCTTTTTTATGGAATCATCCTGTTTTCTTGCATCCATGATGAGGATGATAGCTTGTCCCCTGTCAATCCATTTCTCCAGTCTTTTGAACCCTTCCTTCACATTCTCCGGAGACTTCCACTCATGGTGCACATAGCTCCGGAGCAGTTCCGAATCGCGTCCCGCCTCAAAATTGAAGACCTCTTCAAACTGCCGATATTGCACCAGGGTGAAGGACTTATCCTGAAAAGAGCGCAGGCGACGGGCAATCCGGTTCGCCTCAATATTTCTTGCCAGCGCCTTGGAAATCATTCTGGGCTGCTCCGACCTCACAAGATGCGAGGCATAAAATGAACCGCCCCAGAGAATAAGAATTATAAGAACAATGGATATTGAGAATGTGCGGTGGAGTCGCCTGTCACAACGCTCCTTCTCCTGTCCGGCAAAATATAGACCCAGTATGAGGGCAAAGGCGGGATAGGCGGGCTGGATATAACTGAGCATTTTTGAAAGAAGGAGGGTAAATGAGAGGAGTGTGACACCAAACCAGCATCCGAGCCACAGTTGAGCCGGCGGAAGGGCTTTTAAATATTCCAATCCCTCACGGAGCCTTGCCAGTAAACCCCGGGAAATGATGTTTTCCCTTTTACCCTTTCCCTGTCGGATTTTCTTGATAATTTCATACAGCGCCAGAAACGACCATGCCGCACCCCCAAGGAGAAAAACGAGAAGATAATACCCCGGCACACCTCGCGACTCTCGCCCGCCTGCAACGGTTCTTTCAAAAATATTCATCCCCCAGAAGGAAAGAAGGAGTTTGCCATGCCTCGATAATATCCAGACAAACCAGGGCAGGGAGATTATAAGATATAACGCAATGCCCCAAAACCAGCGAGAAGTCGGAATCCTGAACGTCCTTCCGGAGAGTAAGCGATAAGCGACAATGATGCCAAGGATTACCATCAGGGATGGC
>JAPLSR010000302.1 GCA_026398545.1 Candidatus Sumerlaeota bacterium
GAGCAGATACTTCCCCATGGAACTGCATATATTACTGATGTGGGGATGACCGGTCCGCATGACGGTGTGATTGGCATAAAAAAGGATATTGTCCTGGAAAGCATGGTTTCTCGTCTGCCCGTGCGGCACCAACTCGCCGAGGGAAACATCCGCTTGAATGGTGTCATTGTTACTATAGACCCGGAGTCTGGCAGGGCGACTGACATCGAGAGGCTCTCGCGTCACGCCTGAGGCAGAGAGAGATTGAATCATTGAGAGATTGATTCATTGATTCATTTATAAATATCAAATAACCCAATCACTCAATGAATCAATCTCTCAATGATTCAATTTAATTATGTTGAAATATGATGTCATTGTTGTGGGTGCGGGACATGCAGGATGCGAGGCGGCTCATATTGCCGCCCTTATGGGGGCGAAGACCCTTCTTGTTACCATTCAGTTAGATGCCATTGCACGCATGTCTTGCAACCCCGCCATAGGCGGACTTGCCAAGGGTCAGCTTGTGCGGGAGATTGACGTCTTAGGCGGGCTCATGGCGCGCGCCACGGACGCCACTGGCATACAGTTCCGCATGCTCAACACAAGCAAAGGACCCGCCGTCCGCTCACCGCGTGCCCAGGCTGACAGGGCACAATATTCCCTCTTTATGAAAAGAGACCTTGATAGAACCCCAAACCTTGACCTCCGCCAGGGAACGGTCACTGAGCTCATGACGGATGAAAAAGGGGTATGCGGTGTTATCCTTGAATGCGGCACGCGCATTTATTCAAGCGCCGTTATCCTCACAACGGGAACGTTCCTTGATGGCATTGTGCATATTGGTCTCAGAAATTATCCGGCAGGACGTGCAGGCGAACCGCCCGCCGATAAACTCTCAAAAAGCCTTGCCATGCTGGGACTTAAGCTCGGACGCTTCATGACAGATACCCCGCCGCGGCTTGACGGTCGCACCATTGATTACAGCGGTCTTGATGTCCAGTATGGTGATGAGCCGCCCGTGCCGTTCTCATTCTCTACCGTCGCCATCAACCGCCCCCAGATGCCCTGTTACATCACATTTACCAACTCTGAAACCCACAAAATCGTCCGCGAGAACCTTAATCAGTCCCCCGTTTATGCCGGAATGCTGGACGCCCCGCCGCCTCGCTATTGTCCGGATATTGAGACCAAGGTCGTTCGCTACCCTGAACGCGAGCGTCATCAGATATTTCTGGAACCGGAGGGACCGGAAACCAATGAAGTCTATCCCAATGGCATTTTTACAACCCTTCCGGAGGATGTGCAGGAAAAATTCATTCACACCATCAAGGGGCTTGAGCATGCACGCATGATTCGCCCCGCTTATGGGATTGAATACACTTACGCACCGCCGACGCAACTAACACTGACAGAGGAGGTGCGCGCCGCGCCATTCCTCTTCCACGCCGGACAGATTAACGGCACATCCGGTTATGAGGAGGCTGCCGCGCAGGGCATTATGGCGGGCATCAACGCCGTCCTGAAAATAAGAGGGGAAGAACCTCTCATCCTCCACCGCCACGAGGCATATATAGGCGTCCTGATTGACGACCTCGTCACCAAAGGCACGAACGAGCCATACCGCATGTTCACCTCGCGCGCCGAATACCGGCTCATCCTGCGCCAGGATAATGCAGACCTGCGGCTCATGGAACATGCCCGCCGCATCGGTGCAGTGGATGATACCCGTTATGAAGCCTTCCGCCGCTACAGCGAGTCCATTGAAAAAGAGGTTGAGCGCCTTGACCGCTCACATATCAAGACTGCACAACTGGATAAATCCTATCTTGAGGAGCATGATATAGGGGATATTGAGCGGGGGATGACGCTGGCTCAATTATTGTCCCGACCAAATGTGACATATCAGCATCTTGTTGCTCTGGGATTCGGCGCCGGTCTGAATGACCCAAGGGCGATTGAGCAGGTGGAAATATCTGTGAAGTATTCAGGTTATATCAAAAGGCAGATGGAGGAGATTTCCCGGATAAGCAAGATGGAAGATGCGCAAATCCCACAGGATATGGATTTCAAGTCCCTGCGCGGCATCACAGGTGAGGCGGCTGAGAAATTAACGGAGGTCCGTCCCCGCACCATCGGTCATGCATCGCGCATCTCCGGCGTCAGTCCTGCCGACGTCGCCATACTCCTCATCCACCTCAAATCCCGCAAACGCCACGCGTGAGATGATTCTGACAAAAAGTCGCTTTTCTCTATCGTAAGATTAAATTTTTTTATTCTTGCGCGAGATTCATACGAGTTGATAATAATTTGAAAAGTTCTTGACAAAAAAAAACATTTGAAAAAAATGTTTTTAGGCTATAACTTTATTATTTTACTCTTGCAGTAAATTTATATTTCATTAATTTTTAATAATTGCCACAATTCGCGGAGCGATAAGCAATGGTAAAGAAATTAATAATTTGGTTAGCAGTAGCTGCAATAATTGGACCTGCGTCCTGGGCATTGGGTGATACTATCAACTGGCCGTTTACCACCGCCGGGAATTATACGGTCTCGGATGCGACCAAAGTTGACGTCGCGGATGGCGTTGCCAAGCTCATTGTGGTTGATCAGACGGATGATGATAACACCTCAACTGGATTTGGCTGGGGAACGCATAATCAGACCCAGTGGGATAATGGTAACAGTTGGTTAGAACTTCAAGCCGGCCAAGCCTCGGGCAACTTTATCTCAAGGGTGATGGATGCTGGAGCCTTAGCCGTTTGGAATAGTATTTCCTGGACACCGGAGAGACCGCTTTACAAGGAACTGCCAGATAATAAAGGTATAGAAACTGCTTATCCAACTGGCAATGCGGATATGACGGGAAATGTGCTTTTGATGCACATGAATGAAGCAAGCGGAACAATTGTTGATTATTCAGGTGAAGGAAATAACGGAACCCAAAATGGCGGAGTAACTTATGGAGCAAGCGGAAAATTAAATACTGCTTTGAATTTTGACGGGACGAATGATTATGTGAATTGCGGGGCAGGATTAGCCAGTAAAACATATCCCCTTACCTTTGAGGCTTGGGTCAAACCGAATATTTTAGCCCAAGCTGGGATTATTCTCAATTTTGACGTGACGGATCCAAACAGCGATATTGCTTTCGGTATCTATAATACTACTAATAAAATACTTATTGGAAAAAGCACTTATCAAGTAGGGTTAAACGGCATTAGCACTTATTTAACAGCAGGGCAATGGAGCCATTGGGTTGTAGTATTCACAGATACAACGCATATCACTTTTTACTTAGATGGCACTCAGAAAACATTAGTAAACGTCGCTGACTATTATACGGTTGCTGGTTCAGTAACATCAATCGGTAGTAGAACAAATGGTAGATATTTCAACGGCACAATAGACGAAGTAGCAATTTACAACCGAGCTTTAACGGCGGTTGAAATTGCTGACCACTACAAGCGGGGAGTTTTGCGATTGAGGTATCAGGTTCGGAGCGGTTCAACAAATCCACCAACCGGCAATTTTATAGGACCTGATGGCACAACCGGAACTTATTATTCGGAGCTTTCTAACAGCACAACCGGACTTCCTTCTTTAAACTTAACCAATGTTGACAATAATCAATTTTTCCAATACATGGCATATTTCGAAACCGACAATTCTTCCTATTCGCCGGAGCTAAAATCGGTGGTGATTGGGCCAACGCATTATCCAGGTGATAATCCCACGGTTCGGAATAATACCGGGCAGAGCTATGGTACTTTGACTTCCTTTATTGAAACTTTGGGGGCTGGAAATGTGGGAAGTGTTAAGTATCAGATATCAAATGATGGAACCAACTGGTATTATTGGAATGGCTTTAACTGGGTGGCAGGTTCAGGCTATTCACAGAGTAATACTGTGGCTGAGGTAAATACCAATTGTGGACAATTTGATGATGACGTAGGCACAGGCGATTTTTACTTTAAGGCATTTTTGCATTCAGATGCAGCGGCACAGCAGGTGGAATTGGACCAGGTGGATTTGGGGTATACTTACACCATTACCGCCAGCGCCGGAGCTAACGGTTCAATCTCACCATCCGGCGCAGTAACGGTTAACTACGGTGCCGACCAGGGCTTCACCATCACCCCCATTGCCCATTACCATGTTGCCGATGTGCTGGTGGATAGCGTCTCAGTCGGCGCGGTGACCAGCTACACCTTCCTTAGCGTTACTACCAACCACACCATAGCCGCCAGTTTTGCCTTTGATACCTACACCATAACCGCCAGCGCCGGAGCCAACGGTTCAATCTCACCATCCGGCGCAGTAACGGTTAACTACGGCGCCGACCAGGGCTTCACCATCACCCCCATTGCTCATTACCATATTGCCGATGTGCTGGTGGATAGCGTCTCAGTCGGCGCAG
>JAPLSR010000240.1 GCA_026398545.1 Candidatus Sumerlaeota bacterium
CGCATCCGGGGGATCGATGTCCTCCGGTTGCCTTTTCACAAATGCTCGCAGACACCCATGCGCACATTGATTTCCACGATTTCGACATTCCAGATTTCCTTTTTGCTAATGGTTTCGCCGGTGGGTTTTTTGCGTTCTTCATCGATAGCGACCTCGACCTTTGCGCCGCGGGGTTTGCCAAGGAATTCCTTCCACACAGGTTCCGGGAGGGCAGTTTCAAGGTTCGTGAAAAAGCGGTCGCGCCCGCAATGGGTGGGGATTTTGTGTCCATGCTCGTCCCTGACCTCGACATGCGCCACGATTGGGTTCTCCTTCTCCACGACCCCGCCTTCCTCCTTTGGTTCGATGGAGGCGTTTTGTTTTTGAAGGCGTTCCAGTTCTCCGGTCACCATTGCATCGGTGATTTTTCGTTCGCCGGCGGTGATGGTCAGACCGGTATAATCTTCATGTTTGGGGTCGAGTTTCGGGATAATTTCCACGCTGATGGTGAGTTCAATGGGTTGTCCTTCCTCCACCTTAGATTCGTCGAGTATGGGGTCGATGAATTTTGCAAGGTTTTCCTTTTGAAGAATCTGGTCTGTCACATTGGGGACGAGTTCATTCATGACATCCTGGTTAATTTCTTTGCGGAATTGTCTTTTCATGAGGGTATGGGGCGCTTTGCCCTTGCGAAAGCCGTCAATGACGACCGATTTTTTCAGCTCTTTCAGGGTTTTTTCCGAGAGCTCATCATAGACCATCCGGGGCACATGAACCTTGAAGACCTTGATGGAGCCGGGTTTATCGGACGTCTCGATGAGTTCGTAATCAAATTTCTTCTCTTCTTGCTTTTTTTCCTTGTCTTCCGGGGCAACGCGAACCGCGCCCTCTCCGGGGGGCAGCGCCACCTTCTCTGTATCCGCACCGGCTGGCGGTCCTTCGGTCGGCGTTTCTTTTTCAGGATTTTCCTCACCCTTACCGGGTTTAACAAAATAAGGCACGGTCAAAACCTCCACACCAGCATTTTTAATGGAATAAAAAACGTGTCATTCTGGGGTTCATTCAAAAAAATAACTACTGAAAAAATCACAGTCGCATGAGTATAATCAAGCTAAATCATCCCGGAAAACAAAACCTCGAAACCTGTAATTCGTATTAATTTTCTCTTTACATTATAGATGAATTACCTAAAATTAATATCTGTTTTTGTTTCCCTGAATAATGCTTATTTTAAGGTTAATCCCATGAATGCTCAATGGTATTTTAAAGAATTCCCAAAGGGCGATACAGTGCGCGATCCCATTCAGGGTGAATTTTTTTCATCCGAGTCGATAGAAAAACCAGCTCATACCTTAATTCGTGAAGGGATACAGAATTCGCTGGATGCCGCCCTTGTAGAAAAGAAAGTCGTAATGCCTGTTTATTTGATAAAATATGGGCTATCTTTTATTCATTTCCTTGAAGGACACCGTTAAAATATCGGACAATTCGCTCACGGTTTGCACCGAGACTGGAAAATTGTTTTTCACATACATCGCTAAATCGAGCAAGTACCTTACGATTTATTGTTTCTTGGTCCTCGAAAACTGCCAATGTTCGAAAGGACAATCCCCATTTCTCATATTGAAGCATGGAAATTGTTGCATCCCGTGCGTGGTCATTGTTAGGCAAAGCATAAACAAAAAGCGGCCGCGCCATGGCATTGATGCGACAATCCACCGTATATTTACTCATAGGATCATGCTGTTGATCGTGCCAGTCAAAGGTACGGCGGCTGTCTGGCACAGTTTCAGAAATCAGAGATTTAAAATCTTCCCAAAATGTGGAAATGATTCTTTCGCGAGATAGATAGGAGACATCCGTAATTTTCAAGAGGGCCTGGATAAAGGAATACAGAGCATCTCCGAATTGTTGTTCAGGAATAGGCAATATGAGTTCACCATCTCGGTCTTTTATCTGAAAAAGCGAAAGAGCATTTGAAATAATCTTTTGACGAGTGCCTTGATGAAATTCTTTTTCTTCAAGATCATAAGTTAGGTGCATGTAAGTATGCCCTTCATCGGAGAGAATCCATTGGGAGCCTTCCTGTTTCAGAACAATAGCAAGATGATCACCATCCTCGAAGAGGAAGGGAGAAAAAACACGAAAACGATTAACACCTTCTTGTTCAAGATATATTTTATTGCATACCTTTTTACGGAAATCATTCGATATAGTTTGAGTATTCATTGTTCTAATCCATCAAGCAGCGATAATTGGGGATTTTGCGGAAACACAAATCCGCAATCCCTTAATAAACATTTCAAAGTGCTATTGAAATCATTAGATTGATCCGTTTCTTCGGCGAATGTATCTTCGCGCGCGCCCAGGTCCTGATAGCGTTCAGTCGCCTGGTGGATATGAAAATTGTAAAATGGCGGACCGCCCTCAATGGGATTAGAATGCTGATGACTTTTGCCATTATACCGTCGCAATCGAAATAATTGATTTGTGCCTTGCGGTATAATTGCAAGGATCAGGGAAAAATCGAGAGGATTTTCATTTGCCTGACGCAAGATAAGGCGGAAATGGTTGCCATTGATCCCTTCAATATCTAACTCGCGCTCTTTATGTCCCTTCTTTTCTTTTAATTGAAGCCGTCCCATGTAATCACTCGGAAGATGCTTTGGTTCCTGAATAAATACCTCAATATCGTGGTCAGTAAATCGGATAGACATAAGAAAAATTCCCGTGAATATTTATCTTCCTGCCAGACGATTCCTTTCTGTCTCCCTTATTTATAAATATTTATGCTATAAGATTCCTTATATCGTCAATGAGCTTTTTCTGAGATTCCATAGTGATCCTAAATTTCTTATTTTCATTATCCTCGAAAAATATTATCTCTATGATATTTCAAGAATTCCGGATTGGGATTAAATTTCTCCGGCAGATTAATTGTCCGCCCTTCATAAATCTCAAAATTCCGATGGAGTGAGTCATTGGGTAGATATTCTTTCAAGTCATGAGATAACGCTAAGCGATATTGTTCATCAAATGCTATTAAACCCTGATCGAATGCAGCATCATGAAGGCGCGAGAGACATAATCCATTTCGCGGATTCATCCGATGCTCAGGATATTTGCTCCAGGGAAGAATATGGCAGGCAATTAAGAGTTGAGGAACCGGATTTCCCGTTATGCAGCAACGGACGCCATACGCTGATAACACAGTCCGTCGGAAGAAGTCTTGAGCCAGGCGAGCGTGAATCAATCGCTCTTCATCAGTAGGACCAATATATTCAGATTTGGGAGGTATGATTTCATTTTGGCGTTTTGAGGATAATTTATTTGAACGAATAACCGATTTTTGTGGACTATATTTCAGGTTTTGAACAACAACTATTTTTTTCCAAAGGTCTTCACTTTCAATTGCCATCTTTTCCCAATTGGCATTGAATTCTTCCCATATTTGCCGGTCTAATTTACTCGTTCCTTTTAATCCCTGAATACCGCGAGAAGATTCTTCCGGGTCAAGCGATGAAAAATTATTTAGCTTCATAGCAACACTGCCAGGCGTCCGACCAAGGGCGCGAGCCAATTCAATAACTTCAGGAGAGCGACTATGTTGCCGTCCAAATGGAATACGGCAATATAAATTCATCGCCAGAATCAGATTATCCCTACTCCATGATTTTGAGATTTTTGAACTCATTTGTTTTTTTATAAAAAGGAGTTCACTTACAAGTCAAGAGGACATTTATTTAGAAAAAGGGAATACTTCCAATTGCCTTTTTGATGCGTTCATTAATTGATTGTTTATCATCCTTTCCCAACTCCGCCTTCAAAGTGCATTGAATGGCATTCTCAAATTTTTGTGGGAAATTGTGATATAATTCCTGAAGACGTTCATTTAATGGTCTTTCCGTGTCGGAAAGAAGATTATAATATAAATTGGGTGCTTTGTTGAAGGGAAATTGACGAAAAAAAGATCTTAGAAGCAATGTTTGATAGGCATTTTCTTCTTTTTCAATAGATAAACAAATAGAAAAAAAGGGGGTTCCCTCTTTTTTATCCAGCGCCGCAAAGCCTTCACTCAACCCGCCAGGACCGGCAAATAAATCAATAACTGGTATTGGAAAGTTCATTTTTTAATTCAGCATATAATACGGGCATATTTAAAATTTTTGATAACATTTTATTGTAGTTTCAGTCAAGAATGGCTTTAAATAAAAAGATGGGGGAATGAACACTCGGGTGTATCTTCTGAAATCATGAGACACACGCAATCGCAGGAGGCAAGGCAATAATTATTGACGTCATTTTTTTCAACACTTATCAAAAGCTCGTTAATTGAGCGCAGGGGAATATGGCAATGATAGCGATTATTGATTACGGCATGGGAAATCTTTGCAGTGTCCAGAAGGCGATGGAATATCTTGGCGCCGAGACTGTTATAACGGATTCCCCGGATATTCTTTCCCGCACCGGTAAGATTGTCCTGCCGGGCGTCGGGGCGTTCGGGGATGCCATGAGGGAACTGGGGTCGCGGGGTCTTGTGGAGCCGCTCCGGCGCGCGGTCGCATCGCAGAAACCTTTCTTAGGCATCTGTCTCGGGATGCAGGTTCTGTTTGACAGGAGTGAAGAGTCGCCGGGCGTCGGAGGGCTTTCTATACTTCCGGGCGAGGTGAAGAGGTTTGTTACTGACCTGAAGGTGCCACACATGGGGTGGAACCAGATTTGCATCCGGCGGCGGGCGCCGATTTTCGGGGGTGTGGAGGATGGGGCGTTTTTGTATTTTGTGCATTCTTATTATGCGGTTCCGGATTGTGCGGAGGATATTGCCGCCACAACGGATTACGCCGTTGAATTTGCCTCCGCCATCTGCCGTGGAAGTCTTTTCGGGACACAGTTTCACCCGGAAAAAAGCCAGTCAGTCGGGCTGAAAATACTCAAGAATTTCATTGACTTAGAGGAGAGATAATGATGGCGGATATGCGAACCACCTTTTGCGGGATAACATTTGAGAACCCATTTGTTTTAGCCGCCGCGCCGCCCACGGATAATCTTGAGATGCTCCGCCGCGGCTACGAGGCTGGCTGGGCAGGCGCTGTGATGAAAACCACCTCCGTCCCGGGGACGCCCGTCCCGCTCAAATATCCCATGCTCACAGGCATCACGCATGAGGGACGTCGCCTTTTCGCCATGGGCAATATTGACCTCATCAGCGAGCATCATGCGGACGAGGTCTGTGAGCGCATCGCCACCCTGAAGAGGGAATTTCCCGAAAAGGTCACTATCGGAAGCATTATGGGCTCCTGCCGGGATGACTGGGAAAAACTTGTGTGGATGATGGAGGAGGCGGGGGCGGATGCCATCGAGTGCAGTTTCAGTTGTCCGCAGGGGACGCTGGGCTCCAAGCCCGGAGCCATGCTGGGGCAGGATATCGGTCTGGTGAGGGAGGTCACCGGCTGGATAAAAGGAGCGGCGAAACGCTGTCCTGTGGTTATTAAACTAACGCCTCAGGTTGCGGATATTGTCGAAGCCGCATCAGCCGTGAAGGCGGCGGGGGGCGACGCCGTCTGCGCCTCCAACACCATCCCCTCACTCATGGGCATCAATCTTGAAACGCTTCGCCCCATTCCCGATGTGGGCGGGATGACGAGTTACAGCGGTCTTTCCGGTCCCGCCATCAAACCGATAACGCTTCGCGTCATTGCTGAGATTGCCCGCCACACGGGTATGCAGATTACCGGCACGGGCGGCGCCTCCACCTGGCAGGATGCCGTTGAATTTCTCCTCGTGGGCGCGCGAAACGTCCAGTTCTGCACAGCGGTCATGAAGGAGGGGTTTCGCATCATTGACCATCTAAAGGATGGGCTTTTATCCTTCATGGAGAGGCATAATTTTGAGAAGGTGGAGGATTTCATAGGCTATTCGCTGAAATTCATTACCACGCATGACAGGCTCCCCGGTATTTCCAAAGGGCTGTCGGTAATAGACGTAAAAAAGTGCATCAGGTGCGGTTTGTGTTATGTGGCGTGCCTTGATGGCGGTCACATGGCGATTGAGATGGATAAAAAGAGGCGTCCGCATGTTGACCGCGAGAAATGCGTGGGCTGTGGTCTTTGCGCGGCAGTGTGTCCCGTATCCGACTGCATACATATTGAGCCAGATGTTGAGGAATGATTACTGCGGTGAGCCAATATGCTCAGGTTCTTAACTCTTTAAGCGCCGCGAGGTAACCACTGACATTTGTCCCCGGCAGGAGGGTGTTGGAGGAGCCGAAAATCCAGCCGCCGGATGGGGCAAGGGCGCCCCGCAGACGCCGTGTCTCTGAAACAATCTGTTCATCAGTGCCCTTGAGTAGAAGTGAGCCGCAGGAAAGACCTCCCCACAGGACAAGCCGCGGGAACCGCTGGCGTAATTCCACAAGGTCCATCCCCGCATCTATATCTATCTCACCATAGGCGTCCGCTCCCGATTCGGAAAGGAGAAGCTCCGCCAGTTGCCAGATGTTGCCATCTGTCCGGTAAATGTAGAATGCGCCGAGTGAATGATAACAGGATATGATTCGTTTCAATCCCGGCAGGAACAAATCCCTGAAGATGGATGGGGAATAGACGGGTCCGTTTTTTGAGGCGAGGTCGCCGCCGCCGTTTATCACGCGGATGCCGAGTTCTGCCTGCAACCGCGCCACACACATCTCCCGCGCCGTCAGGATATCAAGATAATCCCGAATGAATCCCGGGTCTTCAAGGAGTATTATGAGCCATTCAGCGCTCACCGGTATGCCGTAATAGCCTGCCCCCGCCACACACCGCTTTTGTCCAAAGGTGTCAATGAGCCAGCGAAGAAACTCCCAGTATTCCTCAGGCAGGATGCTTCCGCCCGACCTTTTTTCCCCGAAATTTTTGATGAAGCGCCTGACATCCTTCTTAGAGGAGGTTTCCTGACCGCCCGTTGAGATATCGAATGTGCGTGATTGTGGGTCATAGGTGCGGATACATTCACCATCTTCGGTTTTGTATAAAAATGAAAAGTCATCGAGGCGCTGAGCCGGTTTTTCCCACAGGAGCCAGGGGACGGACACCATGTCCATGTCAATCGCATCAACAAAGGCGCTGTAATCCTCCTTCAATCTTCCGATGAATTCCTGATAAGCCTGGGCGCCGAGGGAGAGCGCTTGCGCCTCATCAAAGTGGAGGTCGGTTGCGAATCCGAGGGCGGGTCTCCCCAGGATTTCCGTGATGACGGAGCCGGAGACGGACTGCTCAAAGATTGGGATGCGGTCTGTGGGTTCCTGACGAAACGACTTCAGGATTCTTTCATAGCCGTTCATGGAGGCGATGTCCCCGCTGGCAATTAACTTGACCGAAGTATTTTCGGGGTTTTGACTAACATTTGTTAAGATTTGTGGTAAATTATCTTTTTTTCAATATATTTTATTTCAATGGCAACATACCAGAGTTTCCTGTCAAAAATTGCGAGAAGGTCTATTATTGGTTTTGTTCGTCCGCCGTCCTCAAAGGCGCCCGTGGCGGACAAACGGCGCCGAGGCATTGCCGCCACTCTTGAGGAGGGGATTTATTCTCAGATATGGCTCACCCTGACGGGTGGGAAGTTCTTAGTTGACCTGGCGCTCCTTTTTGGCGCCACCGCCATTCATCTTGGACTTATAAACGCCCTGCCATTCCTTGCCGCAACGTCCCAGCTCCTCGGCGCCTACATGGTGAGCCGCATTGGTTCCCGCAAACGCGTCATGATACCCACAGCCTTTATCACGCGGCAGATTTTCTGGTTCATTCTCATCCTCATCGCTCTTCCCATAGAGAGGAGTCAAAAGCTCTGGCTCTTCATCCTTCTTCTGGCAGTGAGCAACATCATGGGGCAGATGGGCGGCAACACATGGCTCAGCTGGATAAGCGACCTGATACCGGACCAGCTGCGGGGACGCGTGATATCCCTCAGGAACGGTGTTCTCATAATAGTGGCGCTGGGTGCGGACTTCATTTTTTCACGGATACGCGAGGGTTTTGGCGAGGACAGGCGTGAGGCATATCTGATGTTATGTCTGGGCGTTGCCGCCTTTTTTGGATTGAAGAGCATTTTTGTTTTCAAAAACCAGTGGGAGCCGCCATACAGACCGGCGCCCATTCCCTCCTTGAGAGAGATACTTAGAAAGAGTTTCGCCGTCCCTGCCATCCGGCAGCTTTTATTTGCCCTTGCCTTCTGGAACGCCGCAGTCGGCGTTGCCATTTCCTTCTGGACGCCCCACATGATTGTCAATCTGAAGATGTCATTCACATCCATATTTTTCTATACCCTGATTGCCACCGTATTCAGTTTTTTCATGTCGCGCTTCATCTGGGGACCTGTGATAGACCGAGCCGGCACCCTGACGGTTGTCATTTTCTGCTCCGCCATGATTTCCGCAATTCCAATCTTCTGGCTTTTCATCACAGCGGATGACCTGACAGTTCTCTGGTTTGAGGCGGTAATGAATGGGCTGGTATGGAGCGGATTCAACATTGCCATATTCAATCTGCCTTTCCGTCTTCTGCCCAGAGAGAACCGCGCCTATTTTTTCGCCATACTTGCCTCAATTTCGGGGCTTGCCCTTGGCGTTGGCGCCATTGCGGGCGGGATTATCGCCCAGAGTCTTGAATCCATGCATGTGGAAATTTTCGGGGTGACCTACATTAATTACCACGTCACGTTTGTCCTCTCGGCAATCATGCGGGCATGTTGTGTATTTGTCCTCAGGAAGATACCCGATACGCGTCGCCGTGGCATGATATTCATGTTTCAGGTAATCGGGGATGGACTGGTGCGAATCATGACCAACCCACTATTGATACTTGTTTCCGGAGCACCCGCTATTCGCAAGAGAAAGAAGGCGTTCAGGGGAGTAAAGGGGGCAAAACCCCAGAGATGAGGGAGATTCACCACAGAGACATAGAGTGCACAGAGAATTTCCGATATTTTCTTTGTTTTATTAACCTCTGTGTTCTCTGTTGTGTTCTCTGTGACTCTGTGGTGAAAATATGTTAATTATTTTAGTCTCTCCAAATATGGAATCAGAATTTGCACATAACAAGATGGCGATTTGAGGCTTTTTAACCTTGACTTGAGGCAAAATGGAATGGTATTAGGAAAATTTAAGTAATGATATAAGATTTGGAAAAGCCAAATACTGAATTGTTGTCAAGGAGGTGAAAATTTATTTTATGGCCAGTATTCTTGGGGCGGCGCTTGTAGTGCTGTCCGTGGGAATTCTTGGCGGTTATGTCTGGTTCAAAAAAGCAGCGCAACATAACCTGAGAACAGCATCTGAAAAAGCCAAGCAGATTCTGGCAAAAGCGGAAACAGAGGCGCAGGCAAATCTCAAGGCGGTCGCGATAGAATCCAAAGAGCAGCTATTCCGAAGCAAAAGGGCTCTTGAAAAGGAAATTGCGCACCGGAGAGTTGACCTTGACCGGATAGAGAAGAAGGTTCAGCGGCGCGAGGAGATGCTGGACAACAAGTTTGAACTTCTTGAGAAACGCGACCGCTCACTCATCAACAAGGAACAACAGATAGAAGACAAGTTGAGGGATCTTGAGGCACGTCACAAGGAGGTTGAGGAGGTCAAAAAGACCGAACTCAGGAAATATGAGGAAATCTCCGGCATGACGGTGGAGCAGGCAAAGCAGAATCTCCTGGATGCTATTGAGAGTGAGGTCCGGCAGGATGCAGCCCTCCTGATTCGCCGCGTGGAAAATGAGACGAAGGACATGGCGGAAAAGAAGGCGCGGCAGATAATCACACTTGCCATACAACGTTGCTCCACAGACCAGGTGAGTGAATCAACGGTCTCCGTCGTCAACCTCCCCAACGAGGAGATGAAGGGACGTATCATCGGACGTGAAGGACGCAATATACGCGCCCTCGAGGCTGCCACCGGCTGTAACATCATTGTGGATGATACCCCCGAGGCTGTTGTTCTCTCCTGTTTTGACCCATTGCGGCGGGAGGTGGCGCGTCTGACACTCCAGAAGCTTATCTCCGACGGTCGCATCCATCCGGCGCGGGTGGAGGAGATTGTGGAGAAGACGGAAAAGGCGCTCTTAGAGCAGCTTACGGAGATGGGTGAAAGGGTTGCCTTTGATGCCGGCGTCCACAACATCCATCCGGAGCTCATCAAACTCCTCGGACGTTTGAAATACCGCACCAGTTATGGCCAGAATGTGCTACAACATGTGATTGAGGTTGCGAATCTGTGTCAGGTTATGGCATCGGAACTGCGCGTTGACGAGCAGCTTGCAAAGCGGGCTGGACTCCTCCATGACATCGGCAAGGCGGTTTCATACGAGATGGAGGGGACGCACGCGATGATAGGGGCCGAACTTGCGAAGAAATATAATGAGTCACCGGCGATTGTACACGCCATTGCGGCCCATCATCAGGAAGTTGAGATGAAGACAATCATCGCAGTGCTTGTTCAGGCGGCTGACGCCATCAGCGCAGCCCGTCCGGGCGCCAGACGGGAAACCCTTGAATCTTACATCAAGCGGTTGGAAAAATTAGAGGAGATTGCCTCCTCATTTGAAGGCGTCGAAAAATCTTATGCCATCCAGGCCGGCAGGGAGATTCGCATCATGGTGGAACCCGATAAGATAAGCGACCTGGAATGTGTAAAACTGGCTCGCGATATAACAAAAAAGATTGAAAGCGAACTGGAGTATCCGGGTCAGATAAAAGTAACCGTGTTGCGCGAGACGCGCACTATTGAATATGCGCGATGACATAGAGAACATGACATAACAAGTCAAGAAGGGAAACTAATGGGCCGGGGATGGCTGAGGTCATTCCCGGCCTTTCTATTGATGACGCATCCCAAATAGATACCATCCACAGATTACGCAGATTATCGCAGACCGTGATACAAATAATACCAAATATTTATATTAATCTGTGTCCATCTGCGAAATCTGTGGATAAAAAATATTAGCATCTCCAGAAATCATGGTATGCACTCAAGTTGGGCGATTTCCCCTTTGTTGACTTGACTAAAAAATCTTCCCTGTCATATCAGTGAGATTGTCATGGTTGATAAAGTCAAAAGATTGGGCATGAATCGCAAAAACACATGTCTTTATGGTCTGACGGCGCTTATTCTGATATTGGGTCTGGCGGTGCTTCTGTATTTAGAGCGTCGGGTTGTCTCTGACCGTCGTGTCGCCTTTGAAAACGCCCGCGACCTTCTAGGCAGGGAGCGCATCCTGAAGACGAATGATGACATTCGGATTTCCTTTTCCACAATTGAATCCCTCGCCTCCTCCATTCTTAAAAACCCCTTTATTAAAGACATTTTCATCACCAAGGTTGTAGCGGGGCGCGGAGAGCATGTCATCATTCCCTTTTACTATTATCTTTTGCCGGAGAACAGGAGACCCAATCTTGCACGCCTGATTCGCGAGCCCCTCTCCGAGGGGGATGAAATCCTTGGCTATCTGTATATCATTCCCAATAACAATATCATCCTGAGTGTCCGTGCTGTGGCGGTTACCTTTGCGCTCTTTCTTCTGCTCACCCTCGTTTCACTTTTCAGCCGGGTGCATGCCCAGGAGCGGGTAATCACCGCCACAACGATTGAGCTTGAGGAAAAGCGGCGAGAGATGATTCGTCTGGAGCGGCTGGCGTTAGCGGGTCAGGTGAGCGCCAATATTCTTCATGACATTAAAAAGCCGGTTTTGAACATCAAACAGGAGTCCCAGGAGCTGGAAAATCTGACCTCTCCGGAAGAGGTGCGGGCGATTGCCCTCGGCATCCGGGAGCAGGTCGACCTGTTTTTTGGCATCCTGCATGATTTGGGGTTGGAGCGATTTGTCAAGGCGAGCGAGGGCGGGGAGGAATTCCTGAGTGTGAATGACATCCTTGAGCGTTCATGCCGCCTTGTGCGTTATGAGCGCGGCAGTGTTGAGGTAAAGTATGACCTTGCTAAAAATCTTCCCCTCCTTTTCGCCCATCCAAGCAAGATGATTCAGCTTTTTTCCAACATCATCCTGAATGCCTATCAGGCAATGGGGGGAAAGGGGGAGATTTTCTTGAGGACGGGGCAGGAGGCTGGCGCAATCCAGATTGAGATAAAGGATACAGGACCGGGCATCCCGCCCGATATGCTCCCACGCCTTTTTACACCATTTTTCACCATGAGGGGTGCGAGCGCCCTTGGGGAGGAGGGGACAGGTCTTGGACTTTACATCTCCAAGAACATTGTGGATGATATGAAGGGTGAGATTCGCGTGGAGAGCGCCGTGGGCAAAGGGACAAAATTACTCATCACCCTGCCCGTTCCGGATAAGTTGGAAGCAATATTGGGGAAAAGTTGAGAAGGTTAGAAACCCCACGGGTTCTATCAGTGTTCAAAAGCAGGAGTGATTATGAGAGATAAACCATCCATACTCCTTGTTGAGGATGATGAGGAGTATGCGTTGCGGCTGAAGAAGAATCTTGAGGTGGATAATTTTGCCGTTGAAATCGCCCTTGGCGGAAAGGCTGCCCTTGATTCCCTTGCCCGCACCTCCTTTGACCTCGTCATTACTGATGTGAAGATGCCGGATATGAATGGTCTGGAGTTGATTGAGATTATCAGGAAGGGCGGTCGTCAGGGCATCGACCCTGAGATTCCAATAGTGGTTCTGACCTCTATCAATTCGGTGGATACGGCGGTTGTCTCCATGAAGCTTGGCGCGGCGGATTACATCACGAAGGAGTCCGACCGTCCGGAGATTGTCCTCCGATTAAAAAAGGTTTTAGAGCAGAGCAGGCTTATCAATGAGAACCTTTATCTCAGGGCGCGGCTTGCGCAGACTGATGAGTTCAGCGAGTTTATCGGCGAGAGCGAGGCAATCAAGAAGATAAAGTCGGAGATTGCGGAGCTGTCGCCACAAGGCGTTTCGTTGCTGTTGATGGGAGAGACGGGTGTGGGGAAGGAGCTTGTTGCCCGGGCACTGCATCGTTTGCGTGGTCATGGCGCCGGTCCTTTCATCGTGGTCAACTGTGCCGCCCTGCCGGATGACCACTTGATACAGTCCGAGCTTTTCGGGCATGAGCAGGGCGCCTTTACAGGCGCAACAGCGATGAGGAAGGGGAAGTTTGAACTGGCGGTTGGCGGCTCGCTCTTTCTTGATGAGATTTCAGAGTTATCCCGCGCCTCGCAGGGGAAGATTCTGAAGGTGATAGAAAACCGTTCATTCATCCGTTTGGGCGGCACGCGGGAGATTAAAGTCAACTGCCGATTTCTCTTTGCCACCAACAAAGACCTTTTTCAGGAGATGCGGGCGAGTCGCTTCCGGGAGGATTTGTATTATCGTGTGAATATCTATCCCATTGTGCTCCCACCGCTCCGTGAGAGGCGGGAGGATATTGCCCCGCTCGCTCGCTATTTTATCGCATTTTTCTGCAGACGTTACAACAAGCCTCTCAAGCGTTTGGATGCCAGGGCGCTGGAGCGTCTGATGGCTCATCCCTGGCAGGGCAATGTGCGCGAGCTACGGAATATCATGGAACGGCTGGTTATCAGGATTCACGGGGATGAGATAAAGGCGGCAGACCTTGTCACGTGCGGTCTTGTGCTGGAACCCGGGAGGGGCGGGACAATTATTCTGCCCCCGCAGGGCGTGCAGATAGACCAGCTCGAGGAAGACCTGACGCGTCAGGCGCTGGAGCGCAGTGGCTGGAATCAGAAGGCGGCAGCCGGACTGCTCGGCATCTCCGTTGACCGTATGAACAGCCGTGTCAGGAAATACGGTTTGACCCATCCCACATGGCTCAAGCACAAGCCCCAATCGATGGATGAAACGGGCGAAAGATAGGGGGCAACCCGGAGATTTTTGTTGAAGGGGCGGAACATGTTGCGAAGTATGTGGGTAGTGATTTTGTTCATGGTTTTTTCCATTTTCTCGATTTTGCCGGCGAGGTGATGACCATGGCTTATGAATTGGATGACCAGTTCCGGCGGTTGTTTTACGATGCCGCCATTCGTGGGAGATTACGATGCCAACAAGGGGAGATTCGCCGGTGCGGTCTCCGCAAGGGAACCGAATACCATATGGCGCTCTGAAAGCTGGCTGACCGGCGTTGCCACGATGGGGATGCTCATGACCTGGCACCGCACGGAGGATAAAAAGTATCTCGATGCCGCCCTGCGTGCGGGGGAGTATCTCAAAACGCTTCAGATTCTTGATAGGCGCGAGCCGCGTTTCTTCGGCGCCATACGTGAGCACACGCCTCAGAGCACCTGGTGTTATCCCCGCGACGGACTCACTGCCGCCATGGCAATGCTCTGGCTTTATGAGGAGACGAAAGAGCAGGAATATCTTGAGCGGGTGAAGATGTTTAACAAGTGGTTTATGGAGCGTGCGATGAAGAAGGGCTGGCCTGCCTGGCAGTATTACTTTTCTGACAGGGCGCCCGATTTTCTGCAGGGCTCCTTCCATGGCGGCGATGCCCAGTATTTTTTTGATTATTACCGTGTGACGGGTGACGGGACTTGCCTTGAAAAAGGCGTTCGGTTCATTGTTGATTATGCCCTGGAAAAATTTATCATGCTTGATGGTCGCATCAAGGTTATTTATGATGCCGAGGCGGAGGAGTATATCGAGGATGGCGTCACGTCTGAGGGGATGCAGAAGATGCACCGCCACAATGATGACTTCATGACCATTGGTGTTCTTTCCGCATATCTTTTATACCATGAACTGAGATATCTGGGACGGGCGGAGGCTTATGCGCGTTGGCTGATTTCCGAGCAGAGACTGGACGGCGGGTTTGGAAATCCGGATGTCCCGCCTGCTGCCGCCACAGTCCCCAACTTCCTGATAGACCTCTATGAGGTCACAAAAAAGCCGCAGTATCTCCAGGCGGCTCTCAAAGGGGCGAAATATCTCCTGACACAGCAGGAACTCAATCCTGAGCACAAGGAGATTTATGGGGGATTTTACGGCTATGACGGGAAATGGAATGTTGGACACCATGATGTAATTAATCTGAGGACATCGGGTTATGCCCTTATTGCCCTTTTGAAGCTGGAGGGGAAGGAACGTGGTCCATATTACTCACCCTTTGACCGGGTGGGACGCTTCACCGCCAGACCTATCGAACCTTAGAAATAAGTTAAGAAACTCTAAAAAACGAAGATTCATCAAAGTCTGACTCAGTCGGACATGTCGGACGTGTCGGACACGGAGGTTTATTTTTTTTCGCGGAGGCGGTAGGCGGCGGCAAGACCGCCGGAGGACGTTTCACGATAGAGGGAAGGGATGTCGTGACCTGTCTGGCGCATGACGGAGACGGCAACATCAAAGGGGATGCGATGGGTGCCGTCTGTGAAGAGGGCGTAATCCGCGCAATTGAGGGCGCCTGTGGCGGCAAAGGCGTTTCGTTCAATGCAGGGAATCTGGACAAGTCCCGCCACGGGGTCGCATGTGAGTCCAAGGTGGTGTTCCAGCCCCATCTCTGCGGCGTATTCAATCTGGCGGATTGTGCCGCCCATGACCTGCACTGCGGCGCCGGCTCCCATGGCACAGGCAGTGCCGATTTCCCCCTGGCAGCCAACCTCCGCACCTGAGATGGATGCATTGTGTTTGACGATGTTTCCGATGAGACCGGCGGTGGCGAGGGCGCGCAGGATGTCATCTTTCTCGCACCCGATGGTCTCCCGGAGACAGCGCAGCACAGCGGGGAGGACACCGCTGGAGCCGCAGGTCGGGGCTGTGACAATGACCCCGCCAGATGCATTTTCCTCCGCAACGGCAAGGGCGTATGCCGAGGTGAGCCCCGTCCTTCTGAAGTGGGGACCGCCGGTTTGCGTTTTGCGGTGGAATGACCATGCCTTCCGAGCCAGTCCCAATGGACCGGGCAGCACCCCCTCGGCGTGGATGCCGCGTTCAATAGCCGCCTGCATTGCCTCCCAGATGCTCTGGAGGAAGTTCCATATATCCCGACCTTCACAGGTCTCCACATACTCCCAGAAGGTCTGACCGGTCTCTTCACAGTGAGACATGATGGCTGACATGGTGTTCAGGTCATAGACAGATTTCAGGGTTGGCTCGGCGCCCCCTTCCATTATGGCTCCGCCGCCAATGCTATAAATGCGATGGGATGAGATGGCTGCCCCGCTGGCGTCCAGCGCCTCAAAGAGCATTCCGAGTGGGTGAAGCGGCAGTTCATGTTTCGGTTCCCAGATGATTTCAAGGGGGGCGGGGGCGAAGGCATTCTTGATTGCCACATCGGTCAGGTGGCCTCGTCCTGTGGAGGCGAGGCTGCCGTAAAGGGTGACGCGATATCGCGCGGCATCGGGGTGTTTCTGACGGAACATTTCAGCGGCGATGCGTGGCGCCATTGTATGGCTGCTGGAGGGACCAACACCGATGCGGTATATTTCACGAATGGATTCCATAAAGACTCACTGAATGAACTTTAAGGTATTTATTGGCAAAGAGTTGGGGCAGGTCAACAAAATTAACCATTCAGAATAGACAGGATTAACAAGATTTACACGATTTGAAATCCTGACAGGAATTCCTGAAAGTAACATTTTTAACCACAGATGAACACAGATATAATATTACATAATCAGTGTTTATCAGTGTTTATCTGTGGTTAAAACGTTTATAGATGTCTATATTGCATATGGATGACTTTGTCGTTTTGTAAAGTAAAGGTCGCTCCCAGTTGTTTGTATGATGCCCTCTTCCCTTGCCCGATTGGCTCCACTGACGAAGGCTCCCCGTATGCTTTAGCGAGATCACCAAGTGTTGACCCCATACCAATTCCTTTGTCTGTTTTGTACTTGCAGGCTTTGATCAATGGACTA
>JAPLSR010000304.1 GCA_026398545.1 Candidatus Sumerlaeota bacterium
GTTGTTGACCATGCCCTGTGGGGCGTTTTCATCACACCCGGCGCTCACCGGGTTGTCTGCCACTTTCGCCCCTGGTCTTTCATCATTGGGGGCATCCTGAGCCTGTGCACACTTCTAACACTGCTCATTTTCCTGATTTATGAACTCAGGAGGAGGAAGTGGAAGACAATAGAGATTCCTGTCCCACGCTTGGATATTGAGTAAGATTGTCAGGATTTGCGGATGAGACTTAGAATCTCAAAAATATGGGATGCACCATCCGCCTCAGGCGGACACAGAGGACACAGAGGATAATGGAACAAAGAAAATATCATAAATTCTCTGTGCACTATGTGACTCTGTGGTGAATAAAATTCAATTTTTCAGTCTCTTTAAGATTCCGGCGATTAACCGCTCATTTTTTCGAAAATGCCTCATCTACTATGGCGCAGAGGATGTGAATGATGAAGATGTGCGCCTCCTGGATGCGGGGCGTAGAATCAGAGGGCACAATCACGGAGCAATCGGCTATTTTTTTGATGATACCGCCGTCATTGCCCAGTAGGGCGGCGGTTTTGCACCCCATTTTTCCTGCCGCCGCGAGGGCTTCATAAACATTGGGGGAGCGACCACTTGTTGAAATCCCGATGCACAGGTCTCCCTTCTGCGCCAGCGCCTCCACCTGCCGTTTAAATACCTCCTCATATCCGAAATCATTGCTGATAGAGGTAAGGTTGGAGGTGTTTGTAGTGAGGGCGATGGCGGGAAGGGCGCGCCTGTTTTTATTTCGGAAGGAGCCGACAAGTTCGCAGACAAAATGCTGGGCATCAGAGGCGCTTCCCCCATTGCCAAAGACGATTATCTTATTTCCGGCTTTAAGCGTTTGAAGCAGAATCTCCGCGAGATGCTTTATCGGCTCAAGGCATGACTCTGCAAGACTGCCAATGAGTTGCCCATGCTCCTCGATTTCTGATATTATTTTTTTCCGCATGAAACCGCCCCCTGAGATAATAATATTCACAACTTTGTTATTATATCTTCCGGAAGTTTCTTGAAAATATGTTCTCTAACTTTTTTCGCTTAATGAAAAAGCTAATTCCTGATCGCAGGACGCAACCAATTGAAGAAGGATGAGAATATCATGGGCTTTGGGAAATTCGATCTGTTGCCAGACCAGATATGCCTTCAAGTATTTCTCCGTTGCCTGCTGGAAATGGAAAACGGCGTTCTCGAAGACGACTTCTCCGCCAGACATGAGATGAATTGCAGCCTTCAAATCGCTCTCCGCTTTGGCAAGCCACTGCTGAGTAAATTCCTTTTTTATAGCGTCATGCGGTTTCATATATCACCCTTCCGTATTTATGGGCAGGATAAGCTATCCCACCGATAATATCTTTTGTTTCCTCAAAGCGTTCATAGCTTAAAATTATAACATCAACAGGCACATTTAGATCTGTCAAGGCGGCACGGAGACGTATTCCCTCTTCTCGTGGGTCGGTTACTTTTCGTAGAATTATCAACAAATCAAGATCGCTATCGCGTGTCATAGCGCCCGAGGCGGCGGAACCGAATAAAATAATACGAACCGGCTGGACAATGCTCAAGATACATTTAACAACTTTATGAGCCATGATTTCGTCAATCATTGTCTCAACTCCTGAACTTTTCTGTTTTAGAAATTATTTTTTTCCGCATGAAACCGCCCCCATTATGATATTTGTATGAGAGAATCAGACTTTACTGTAAATGAAATTATCTATCATATTGTTACGTCAAGTATAAACGTTTATTATGATAGAGTCTGACCTTCATACTTTTTAACTTGACCCTTTTATGGCTAATCCCAAATATTAAACCAAGACCTTGGTTATGATTCAACAAATGAAACACTTGCGCTCCAGGTAATCTTTAAGATAATAAACCATAGATTGTGCAATAGGAGAATAGGACTGATATAAAATGATAATTCGACAGATTATCATCAGCATACCATAGAAGGTGCTTATAGCATAAAAGACTGACGAAGTAGCCTTCGCCAGTGAGTTGCGTATGTTAGCGGCTGTTAATCTATATGAATTAATCTGGCTTTCGTAGGGTCGTGCGGCTGAACTTGCCGGTATGGACAAAGCAGAATTTCTGCTGGCATTGAAACGCTATAAGGTATTCTCCTTTGAATCCGAATTACGAGACTTGGAATCACAAATGGACCCTATCCCATGTTCTTAACGAATATGGGTCACAGATTGCCATTGTTCCTGAGAAAGAAACATGCCCGTAACACGGAATTTATCCTCTCTCCCCGACGCGCCTGAGGCATTACCGGCAAAGATAGGGAACATGGCCGCAACCGGGCAGGCATCGAGCCTCCGACCCAAGCACTTCCTTTTCATCCTTTTCTATTGGCTGATCCTACTTCCCTTTTTCTGGACATGGCTCGCACGCGACGGGGTCTTTGCGCCGTGGGATATGGCGAACCATGTGGGGATGGTTGTGAAACTCCGGGATGCGCTCTTCCATGGAAAATTCTGGGCCGTATATACGCTGTCCAAGTACTATCCACCCCTATTTTACATCTTCGCCCTTCCCGCCTCTCTGTTTTCCACCCATCCCGACGCCTTCTGCTTCGGGTCGTGGGTTTCACTCCTTTTTCTCATGGGCGGATGTCTCCTGCTGGTGCAGAGACTGACCGGCAGTGCTGAAGCAGGACTCGCCTCCGCTTTTCTCATCCCAGGCTATGTATATATTACCTGGATGTGCCGAATGCCCATGACGGATCTCACACTGACCGCTACAGTTGCCTGGACCCTGTGGGCACTTTGCCGCGTCTCTTCCCCGGATGCGAAAGGGGGGAGGATCCTGGGCATCTGTCTTGCTCTGGGTCTCCTTGCCAAGTGGTCGTTTCTCTTTTTCATTCTATTACCGCTTCTCTTAATTCTGTTACGGAAAAACCATCCGTCTATCAGATATAGTCGCGGCCTGTGGCTCTGGCCCCTTCTCCTGGCCGGCCCCTGGTATGCCCGAAGTCTGCCCAGTATAATCCGCAAACTGGGCGGACAGATGGGAGGCAGGGTAGCAGCAATGGAGGGAGATCCAGCCCTTTTCACCTGGGATTCCCTCTTCTACTACTTGCGTGCCCTCCGGGATTTCTATCTCCCCTGGCCACTTCTGATACTTCTGCTCGCTGGAACGCTTTTCATAATTGTTTCCCGGCTGCAACGTGGCCCAGAAGCGCGAGATAATCTCCGGCGCTGGATTCCTGCCTTGTCGAGCCTGGCTGGGGGATGGCTCATTCTTACCCTCATCGCCAACAAGGATCCGCGCTACATAATGCCGGTAGTACCGGTTCTGTCCAGTCTCTCAGTGAACTGGATTCCCGCCCTGCCATCCGGTGTAAGGCGCCTTTCCCCACTTCTTTTCGCGGCTCTCGGTTTATTGATAGTCTTCTGGAATCTCTTTTACCTGGCACCTCCAGATACGGGGAATTGGAGGATCGAGGAGTTGGCCGAGTTTTTCCGGAAAGCGCGTGTGGTTCCTAATGGTGAGATCAAAGTGCTCATGATTCCAAATGAATGGCATCTGAATGACATGTCCCTGGATTACGCCATGAAACGGCTGGGCGTGAAGGCAGATGTGAAAAAAAAGAAGGGGATTCTGGAAGAAAAAGATCTCGAGCAATACCATTACGCAATCCTACTTGATCCCCCGCCGGAGAACACCAATGTTTGCCCCTACGGCCTGGGAAACTGCCAATTTCTGATAAGCCATCCCAGGTGGCGACAGATCGTTGCTTTTCCCCGACCGGATGGCCGAGCCATCCTGATTCTGCAACCTTCCCCGTGACTCTCCGCCAGAGGTTTATACGCCTCAGCAAGCCCGTGATCTCTGTACTTTTGGATTCTTGATCACTTGAATCCTTGGAGTTGGTCTGGGGGGCGGACAAGGTGTTTTAATCTGTTAAAATACCTTTTCAAGGAGGCTTCAGGTGCTCGAATAAAATCTCATGACGATGCTGGGACTTCAACAATATTCTATTGCCAATGCGTATCAAATTTCTTATTTCCGAGAGATTCTGCTTGCACTTATGGAGTTCTAATCTGATACTCTTTTACCAGTTACAATGAATGAAGGCAAATAATACTGAAAGATGGCAAAGATATTTGTGATCGGGACAGGGCCTCTTCTTGAGAAGGGGGTTAAAAAGATCGGGGGACATTGCCTTCGCACATGGCACTTTGTCAACCCCCTTTTGAAGGATAACCACCATGTTGCCCTGGTGACTCTTCCCATTCCTGACCGCGCCACACCTCCGGAGAAATTCCGTGAATCCGCAGAGAAAAGAAAGATTGATGACCTGACATATATAGCCGTCCTCAAGGAAGACCCGTCTTTTCTTTACCCCTTTCTTTCACGGGAGATTGAAAAGTTCAAACCGAACTGCATCGTTGGTGTGAACTCACACCCGTCTGGCGTGGCGGCGAGGGTTGCCGGAACATATCCCTTCTGGGCAGACCTCAACGGCTGGGCAATGGCGGAGGGTCAGACCCGCGCCCGCCTTGACCAGGATGATTCCCTTCTCGGTCGTTTCTGGCGGGATGAGCGGGATGCCGTCCGTCGTGCCGACCATTTCTCCACTGTTACCAAGAATCAGAAGCTCGCCCTGATCGGCGAGCTTGCCGCCCTGGGCAGGCTGAACCAGTTCACCTTTGATTACCCCTTTACCGATGTGGTTGAAAATGCGGTGAATCCCCTGTTTGTCGAATTGCCCGGCACAAACAGCGCCGAGGCACAACTACGCGGCAAAAAAATCCCGTCCAACGCCTTTGTCGTCCTGTGGAGTGGCGGCTTTAATACATGGACAAATGTCAATTTCCTCTATGAGACCCTTGCCAAAGCGATGGAAAAAAATGAGCGCATCCATTTTGTATCTACTGGCGGAAGCATAGACGGTCATGATGAAATTACCTACACCAGATTTCACAGGCTTCTTGCCGCCTCGCCTTATCGCAAACGGTTCATTCTCCTGGGGTGGATAGAGGCGGAACTCCTCCCCATCGTTTACTCGGAGTCCGATATCGGCATCAATGTGGATGCGGTGAATTATGAAACACTCTTCGGCGCCCGCAACCGTATCACCAATATGCTTGCCTCAGGTCTCCCTGTGGTGACAACCCTTGCCACGGAGATAAGTCATACGATTGAAAAGAACGGACTGGGAAAGACCGTTCCCCTCGATGACCCTGCAATCATGGCGCAGGCGATCCTCGAACTGGCTGAAAATCCCACACACACAAGGGAGATGGGACGCAGTGCGCGCGAATTTGCCTTAGAGCATTACACATACCAGGTCACCACCCAGCCCCTGCGCGAATGGGTGCGTTCGCCGCATCTTGCACCGGATAATAATGAAAAAATAAAACGGCATGAGAATGAAAAAGACCTCCTCTCACTGTGGCTCTCCGACCTTGAAAAGACTTATGCCCTCCTTCGCGACCGTGATGTGGAAAGACTCCTCTGCGCAGAAAGAGACCTGCGAAACATCCGGGAAAAACCCATTTTTAAACTTTATAAAAACATAAAACGGATTTTGATGAGGAGATGAAATACCACTTCAAGGAGGATATTTCATGGACATCTTTGAGACAATCAGGATAAGGCGAAGTGTCCGAGACTATAAGTCAGACCCTATACCGGAGGAGAAGCTGAGGAAGGTGCTGGATGTCATGCGTCAGGCGCCATCTGCGGGGAACAGGCAGCCGTGGAAATTTATCATTGTCAAAGACGCAAAGATTCGTCAGGAGATGGTAGTAACCTGCGGCGCTCAACCCTTCCTGAGTCAGGCGCCCCTTGTTGTGGTTGCCTGCGGGATTGAGAAAGTCGCCTGGCATGGCGTTGGGGGCAACCGAAGCGCCTCCGCTGTTGACATCGATGTTTCTATTGCGCTCACGTATCTCACACTTGCCGCAGCCGCAGAGGGTTTGGGAACGTGCTGGGTTGCCGCCTTCAATGAGGCGTGTTTCAAGAGGCTTTTAAAAGTGCCGGAGGAGGCAAAGATTGTCTCCCTGACCCCGCTGGGGTATCCGGCATCACCCGACCTGTTTCATCCGCTTAAAGAGAATGCCCGCAAATCGTTCGATGAGGTGTTCTGCAATAATGTTTACTCTTAAAAGATAAGACCATTTAGAAAAGGGGAAAATTCCATGTCTATAAGGTGTTGTGTAACATGTGGCATAACAGCCCTTTTTTTAATGCCAGCATTGCATACCGCTGTATCGCGGACGCAGTGGATGGACTCCCAGTCTCCGCCTCTCCACGCGGATTATGCGCCACCATCGCAGACCATCCTCGCCACATCCATTCCTGGCTCCATTCCTGAATCCGACCTCATGCTCTTCCTTGCCATTACGAAGGACAAGGAACCCAATATCTTCGCCCGTTTCATGCAGGAAAGAGACCCGCAGCAAAAGGAGGAATTGAAGGAGAAGGTCAAAAAAGCCGTGCAGTCCTATATGTTCACCTGGGAACTCTCCAGGATGGCGCCCCCATCGTCCGAGCCGGAAAATGTGGCGACTTTACGCCTCAGACTCAAATCCTATCCAGCCTATGAATTCATCTGGGTAGAGGAGGTCCTGCGTCCCATAGTGCGCATCACGGATAAGGACATCCAGGCATATTATAATGACAACAAGACAAAATATCAGAGGCCGGAATCGGTGAAGCTGAGGCTCCTTTTTCTCCCCGCGCCTCTTAGCCTCCCCGAAATAGAGCGACAGAAAATCCGCATAAGGATTGAGGAACTTTACAAAAAGGCTCAGCAGAGGGGGGAGTTTGAGTCAATTGTCCGGGAAAATTCCTCCCCATTCCCCGGCGTTGGACCTGATGGCATCATGGTTATTGATAGGGGGAAGACATATAATAGATTTTATGATGAGGCGCGTTTACTGAAGGAGGGCACATTCAGCCCCGTCTTCCAGCGCGAGGAGGGTTTTTTCTTCCTCCAGTGTCTGGAGAAGAAAGAGATGGAGGAGATTCCCCTTGAGGAGGTGCAGGCGGATATCAGGCGGCAACTGGAGGCTACCTCCCTCCGTTACCTATATACGCTTGAGTGGGAAAAATTAGAAAAGAAATACCAACCCACACTCATCTGGATACCCTGGGAGGAAATGAAGGATAATAGTACCCTTATACATGTTGGAAATTTCAAAATGACCAAGGATGAATTCTGGCATCTCTTCCCCGCTGTTGTAGGGGAAAATTTCACCATTGATAAGTCACTTATTCAAAGTCAGGCTGACATTATCAGACAGTATGAGTGCATCAGGAAGGATGTGGAGCGGAAAAAACTTGATTCCCATCCTTATATCAAACTCGGGACGATAATTGCAGCCGAGCAAATCGCCGCGGAACGGTATCTGGAACAAAAGACCATCCCTCTGAAAACCGTCACGGCTGACGACCTCAAATTATATTATAAAAAACGCCCCGATTTATCTACTCTCAAGGCGTGGCGGGAAGCCATTCACCTTGTGGGCGAAATTAACCAGCCGGACCAGTATCCGCCAGATGCCATTGGCGGGGTGCGGGAGAAGTTGAAAACCACCTTTGGCTCTCTTCTTGCCGAGGCAAAGGGCATTATTGCTGATGAGCAAAAAAAGAGGGAGGAGCAAAAAAGGGACGCCATCGGTCTGTCCTCTTCACTGTTCGCGAACCTCCTGAAAAAATATTCCGATGATAAATTTTTATTTCGCATTTATGACCTGAAGCGTCAGATGCCGGAAACCGACCCGGAGCTCTGGACTACGCTGAAATCTCTCTCGCCGGGGGAATTCTCCAACCCTGTCACGCATTTAAATCTGATTTATTGTTACTATGTGGGAAAGCGCTTTGATGGGGAGAGACTCCCCTTTGAAAAGGTCAAAAACACACTTGAATCCAAGCTTATTGAGGAGAGAATCAAAGAGTCCCGGCAAGCCCTGAGGGAGTCTATATTAAAACAATCAGCACTCGCATTTGAACCAATTCTGAAATGAGAAACACGCACAGAAAAAAATGGGTGAGACTTCTTATTTTCCCATTTGCCATACTCCTTGGCATAGCAGCCTTCCTTGTGTATAATTATCTGAACTTTAATCTCTGGGTCGGGGAGGATGCTGGTCAGCTCCAGCCATATCCGCGCGTCCTGATTGAGGATGAGCAACCGCTCCATCTTAAAAATCCCGCCTCCGACCAGACTGTGCAACTGATTGAGGATGCCATTGTCATGGCAAACGCCAAAGACCGCATCGTCCTTAATCTCTCACGGAGCGATATCCGCTTCGGTCTGTTCGGTAATAAGGCTTATGTCAAAGTCTTTCTCCGCACCGCCATTCCAAAAGACCGAGCAAGAGCCACAAGCATCAAGACCCTTAACATACTTGTGCAAAGGAAGGATAAATGGAAGGTTCAAACCACGCAGGATATCAGCATTGAATGATTTTCAATCCGCCGATGGGCAGTGAGAGTTCTGAAACAAATTTTTCCAGAGTTTGCCATTTCTCAAAACAGGGAAAGTATTGCGGCATAAAAAAGGGGCAGCATGATTTCATGATGACCCGTGAAGGAATAGGATTCGCCGCCGGTCTTCGTTGGGCGTTGCAGGATATTTACGTTGGGGCGGTAGTGCTGTATCATGTCAAAATTTGCCGCAGTAAAATTCTTGATTGTGCTGCCCAGATTGCGTGCAACCGTCAATGCCTTTAAAAAAACCTCCGGCATAATGACTGCGCTCCCAAAATTGAGCACAATCCCGCCATCATTAAGGTCAGGCAGCTGACCCGCAAGGAGACGGAAGTCTTGCAGGGTTCCCTTTCCCAGGATGGCACCATCCGTGTTCGGATGCTGGTGAATGATGTCCGTTCCAATCGCAACATGGACGGTTGCCGGTATATGTGTTTCATAAGCCGTTCCGAGTATGCTGGTCTGGGCATGGGGGGGCTGTCGGCGGGAAATAGCCATGCCGAGTGCCTCGCCAATGCCGTGACCCCGTTTTACCCCCTCTTCTATAATGGAATTCATCCATTCCCCCGTCTCGGCAGCCATGCCGAAGGAACCATCGGCGAGTTGCGCCTCCACATCCTCGGATGTCCGTCCAAAGAAGGCGAGTTCAAAATCATGAATTGCCGCCGCGCCGTTCATGGCGATGGTATTAATTATTCCGCGGCGAATCAGGTCACAGAGCAGGGGTGAAAGCCCGCATTTGATTGGATGCGCCCCCATCATGAGAAGGACGAGTTTATCATTTTTCGCCGCCATGACAGTTTGCCTTGCAACGAGGATGAGGTCGTGCGCCTTCAGAACGGGCGGAAGGGTATTGAAAAATTCCGACAGGGGACGCTCAGGGTCGGGACATCGGGCAAGGAGTGAATAATCAAACTTACTTTTGCGGGAGCGGATGGAATAAGTCTTCACGTTCCGCAAATCAGCCGGTTTTGTCTTCTTCCTCATGACCCTGACTCTCCCAGTTCCAGCTCGTCATGGATTGCCCGGACAGCCTTGTCAACATCATCCTCGCGTATCAGACACGAAATCTTGATTTCGGAGGTGCTTATCATTTCAATATTGACGCCCTGTCTGGCGAGGGCATGAAACATCTTTGCCGCCACGCCGCAATGTGTCTTCATTCCCACCCCAACAATAGAGACCTTGGCAATCTTGTCATCCGACTTTACACCATCAGCGCCCAGTTCCTTGCACAGGTCCTCAGAAATCTTCAACGCCTGTCGGAAATCATCCTTGCTCACAGTGAAGGAGATGTCATTCTTGCCTTTCTGTCCCACGTTCTGGATAATCATGTCCACAACAATATGGGCATCGGCAATATGGCTGAAGATTTCGGCGGCAACCCCAGGACGGTCAGGAACGCCCATGATGGAAATCTTCGCCTCATTCCGATTGTACGCCACGCCGCTCACCACAATATCTTCCATGGATTTATCCTCCTTTACAACGAGGGTTCCGGGATTATCATTAAAGCTGGAGCGCACTTGAATAACCACCCCCCAGTTCTTGGCAAGCTCGACGGAGCGGTTGGCGAGCACCTTTGCGCCAAGACTGGAGAGTTCCAGCATTTCATCGTATGAAATCTTATCGAGCTTTCTGGCTTTTGGGCAGATATGAGGGTCGGTGGTGTAAACACCGTCAACGTCGGTGTAAATATCGCAGACATCCGCCTTTAGTGCTGCCGCCAGCGCCACCGCAGTCGTGTCTGAACCGCCGCGTCCCAGCGTTGTAATGTCATTATTCTCCGTGCATCCCTGAAAACCCGCCACAATGACGATATTTCCTTCCTGGAGGGCGCTTTTAATCCTTTTCGCATTGATGCGCTTGATGCGTGCCTTCCGGTGAACCTCGTCCGTGATGATGCCCACCTGTGGTCCCGTCAAACTTATAGCCTTGCACCCCGTGGAATGGATGGCGATGGCGAGCATGGCAATGGAGACCTGTTCACCGGATGCCATGAGCATATCCATTTCACGCGGTGGGGGGTCATTCGTAATCTTGTGCGCCATGGCAATCAGGTTATCAGTGGTCTTCCCCATGGCTGAGACCACTATAACCACTTGATTGCCTTGTTCCTTCTCACGGATTGCCTTGCTGGCGACATTCTTGATGCGCTCCACGTCCGCAATGGAACTGCCGCCGAATTTCTGAACCACCAATGCCAACGAAATCACCCTCCTTATCTCACATTCACAGGACTTCCGGTCTCCCTGAATAATGAGGGAAAACGTAGGAAGCGTCGCCAAGGCATGTCAAGCAAATTAATAAACAAGGCTTGCGCATCAACCGCTGATAAATATATCATGTTTATTATATCAGTGTGGTGAAGAAGGGCATAAACTGAACACCCCGCTGACCGCCTCTTGTGTCATTTTTTATCAGTCCTGGAATCAACCGGCAGTTCCATGACAAAGCGCGTGCCTTCGCCTCCCTTGGACTCAAACCAGATTTTGCCCCTGTGCTCTTCAATTATTTTTTTGGTGACATTTAAACCGATACCTGTCCCGCGATGTCCTTTTGTGCTGAAAAATAACAGACAGATTATTTCTTTATTCTCATCGGCAATGCCTGTGCCATTGTCAATCACCTCAATCGCCACCCGGTTCTTTTCCTTGTTGAACCAGGACTTGAGGATGATGAGCCCGGTCTTTTCCTCGGGGATAGCGTCCATGGCGTTAGAGACGAGGTTCAGGATGGAATCATACATGCGGTCCCAGTCGAAATAGATATCCGGCAGATTTTGCGCCAGTTCGGGATGCACCTCGACATGGTGCTCCGCCGCCGTATCAACCACCGAGTTCAGAATCTCGACCAGCAGGGCATTGATGTTGCCTCGTTCAAGGCTCACATTAATGGGGCGTGAATAGTTCAGCATGTTCTCCACAAGATAGCCGATTTTCTTTGTGGATTTCTGCAAAAGTTTCCAACCGTTCTGTGCCTTTTCAAGGTTTCCGCTCTTGAGCCCCCTGTCCACAAACCATGCCCCGCCCTCCATACCCTGAAGGATGTTCTTTATATAGTGTGCAATCTCTGAGAGGCTCATGCTCACCATTGCCATCTTTTCCGCATAAATCTTCTGAGAATAGAGGCGCGACTTTTCAATCACGATGGAAACCTGCTTACAGATGGTCTCAAAGAGGAGGATTTCGGATTCCGTATAATGATAAACTTCATTCTTCCGCGCCGCCATAACGCCGATAACTTCCTCCTGAATGCGCAGCGGGGCGCAGAGATAGGCATGAAGAAGCTCCTCGTTACTCTTACCGGGAAGTGCCATGAAACGGGGGTCTTTTGGACCATCATCCAGTGCAAGGAGTTGATTGTGCTGTGCCACCCAGCCCGGGATTCCCTCTCCAATCTTGAAGCGCGCCTTACCCACAATGTGGGTATTCAGACCACTTGTTGAGCGCAGGACCAACTCCTTCGGCTCCTCATCTGTCAGCAGATAAATGGAGCAGACAGGCACAGACATTGCCTTGGAAGTCAGATGGACGATGACTTTCAATATATCATCCAGCTCCATGACGCTTCCGACGAAATTACTGATGTTCAGCAGGGCTTCGAGGATTTTTTGTTCCGACTTGGGCATCTTAAACTCCATATTTTTAGGGATTCTTAGTAAATTTCTTTTTCAAATTACCCAATTGGCTCATCACATTTAACTGGAAGGCATGGGCAAGGAGGAGGTATCCTCCAATGGTCAAAAGGCTTACACTGAGAAGTTCGAACAGGATGGTCAGGCGGGTGCGAGGTATAATTTCAAACTGCCCAGCCCGGTAAATAAACAAGATGCAGATAAAAAATATGGGAACGCTGATGAAGAAACCCGTTTGCCGCCTGAGGGCAAATATCAGTTTCCCAGTTTTCAGGCGCCGTCGCAAAAGGAGGAACAGCAGTGTCACATTTACGATAAAAATAAGGCTTGTAGCCAGAGCTATCCCCGCATGTGAAAACTTTATCATCAGGATGCGGTCAAGTATGTAATTCAATGGTATGAAGGGGAGACTTACAAGCACAGGCGTCCAGGGCTTTTTAATCGCCATGAATCCCGCGGTGCAAAGCGGCAGTAAAAGCTGAAAGGGAAGTCCGAGGGAATAGGAGAAAAGCGCCGCGGATGTAAGATAAATTCCCTTTTCACCAAAGCGCCCCCAGGCATAAAAAAGGGAAATAACCTCCTTAGAGGTCGTAAATATGAGAAAGAAAATTGGGACGGCGAAAAAGAGCATCATCTCAACCGTCTGGATAAAGAGATATCCCACCTCCTCCCGCTCCTTTTGCGCCTCATGGACGCTTAAAAATGTCAGGAGCGGTGTGGCAAAGGCTACCCCAAGCAGTGTTGCAGGTAATAAAATCAGCTTCCATGCATAGTTGAGCGATGAAACGCATCCCTCGCCCAGAGGCATCGCCAGCATCTGGTCAACAAGATAATTCACCTGTCCCATCGCTGATAATAAAACCGCAGGCAGAAAGGCTGTCAGGATAATCCTGAAAGGATTTCCCGCATTCCTCTCGGATGATAATAAGCGGAAACCCCGCGCCCGGATTGGCGGAAAGACAACAAGCATCTGGGAAAACTCAGCGAGTAGAATCCCGACTCCAAGACTGTAAACACCAAGCCTTCGGTGAAAAAGAATAAGCGACCCCATTATCATGATGTTATACGCCACTGAACGCAGTGTGGTGTAGGAGTAAAGATGGAAGGTGTTTGCCGCACCGACAAAGAGACCGGAAATCATTCCGCCCACAATAGCGGGGGAGAGCAGGCGATAGGTGTTGATGCCGAGCCTGAGG
>JAPLSR010000224.1 GCA_026398545.1 Candidatus Sumerlaeota bacterium
GACCTGGCAGGCACTGGACGCCAAAAGGCAAATAAACAGCAAGGGGACAAAAAATACATGGACCGCACGTCGCCTGTTGATTTCCACTGTTAGTGTTCAGGCGACCTGTCTTTTGTCTATGAAACTCAAGCGATATCAGAAATGGCTCCTCCGCCTGCCCCTGTATCTCATACTTGCGGCATTCATTATTGCTGTGCTGACCTACCTCTTTCCCATCTCAGGCGCACGCCTGAATGCCTATCTCGCTGATATCCTTTCCGCGCAGACAGGGCGCAGGGTCAGTGTTGATGGGGCGCGTCTGTATCTTTCCAGAGGACTTGTCACCGTTCGCAAACTCTCCATCCCCGCGCCGGACGCCTCGCAACCGCCGCTCATCTTCACCGGCATCCGCATGACCTTTCCGCCCGAAGTAATCTTTTCCCGCTCCAACATCAGGTTGAATGAACTTCGCATGAACTGTCCCATGCAGATACCTTTAGTGTGGGAGAATGGCGCACTGACATTCCGCGCGGATTATCAATATCTCATAAAACTTTTACGCGAATTTTCCCTATTGAAAAACGAAAGGGGGAATATCGCCATTCCGAGGATTCAGATTGTTCTGGATGGCATCCATTATTACGGCTCAGCGGGCTTTTCCCGCAAGGCAAACCTTCCCCTGCTCAGCATCAGTCCGGCAGAATTCCGGCTCACGCTTGACGAGGGGAAATTATCCTTCCTGACGATTAAGGGGACCCTCCACTCCGAGATTGAAAGCGAGATGGAGGGGTCTGCGTCTTTTGGTTCGGACGGAACGCCGAAACAAATATCCCTACTTGTCGCACATCTACTCATCACTGAAAAAACATTTCCGGTGAAAGACCTGATTGTGGATGTGAAAAACTTAAGGATTGGAAATGAGATACATCCCTCCGGGCAAATTGTCGCAGTATCTCACGCCCTCAGCACGGACGCATTTTTGCTGAATGTGCCCGGTGTGGCAATGCCCTTTCGCCAGGAGCAGATTCATCTGAAAGCCTCAGCCACCATTGACCTTGCAACATCTTTTTTGAACATTGAGCAGGCGGGTCTTCAACTGGGGGATTCTAATATTAAATTTAATGGACGGCTTGGCATGCAGGGCGACTTCCCATTTTCAGTTGCTATTGAGCAAAATCCCATCTCCCGCCTCACCCTGGAACGTCTCAAGAACCGCCTCCTTCCACCCGGAATTGACATCGCCCTTCAACCTTCTTCCCTCAATCTCAAAATGGAGACGACCGGCACTTTCAGGAATCTGGCGGCGGCACAATTCAAAGGACAGCTCATATTCGCCAGTGTGGCGCTTCGGCATCATGACTTCCCACTGCCTCTCACTGACCTGAGTGGCGTGATGGATATTGATAACACGAATGCGACCTTTTCCGGAGTCAGCGGGAAGTTTGGCGATGGAAATATTCGATTGCATGGACAAATCCGTGGCGCGCGCGATATGGGGCATCCGGAAGACGCCGATTTATCATGGGCGGCGGATATCTCCGCACCGGACATCGCCCTGATGCTGAGAAATCGCCTCCTTCCTGATAATTCTGAAACCTCAGGACGGCTTTTCACCACAGGTTCGCTCTCCCTTGCCCTGACAGTCCATGACGGATACACCTCTGCCACTGTCAAAAACTTTAACGCCCTTGTGGACGTCCGTAATGGTTCATTCACACATCCCCTTTTGCCGGATATTATTACCTCCATCGATGGACGTTTTGCTTTGCAGCCGGAGAAGCTGGAGTTCACCCGCTTGAGTGGCGTAATGTCCGGCGCAAGGTTTCAGGCTGAAGGACATTTGCAGGGGCGGAGATATTTCTATCATGAGCCGCAATTGGAGATGACAATTACAAGCGGTGGGGAGATTCCCGCCATCCTCCCGCTTGTGCCGGAGCGTTTCAGGCGCGTCCTTATACAGAATGAGACGAAGGGTCATATCAGTAGCGAGGTCCATCTTCATGGTCCAGCCTTGAAGCCTGAGAAGGTGCATTTTTACGGAAGCGCCACACTTGAAGATTTCTCCCTTCGCCCACGCCATCCACTTTTTCAACACAGGGTGGAAAAGGTTCACGGAAATGTCACATTTGACGCCGGGCATCTCTACCTGGAAAAATTAAAGGGTGAATATGCGGGCATGCCGTTTGAGTTGGCGGGGAAAATGGATGGCGAGGGCGTTCAGCTGAAGGTTCAGGGCACATTGGAACTCGGGAAAACTTTTAATGCCTTCCCGGTTCTGAAAGAGGATTTTCACGCCTCCGGAACGGCGGAAGTCTCCGCCGAAATCCTCTTCGCCTCGCCAGACCTTTATGACTCCATCAATAGGGTGAAACCGCCGGAGAACAAATGGTGGGGTTTCTCGGGTGTTATTCGTGCCAGAGATGCCTTATTTGCCTATCGGGACATGCCTGCCGACCTGACGCATATCAATGGGCTCATCACATTTTCCAACAGGGAGATTGCATTTGAAGGAGTGAAACTCTGGTGCGGAAAAAGTCCGGATTGCATTACCTCAGGCAAAGTCAGACTTGATGCCTCTCCTCCGGATATTGTTTTTGAGGTGAATGTGCCTGAACTGGAGATGGAGGAATGGACCCTGGGTTGGGTTTCAAAGAAGCATGTCAAACGCCCGACAACTATTGATGACCTCACATCAACCTCGCCCACAATAGAGGTGAGCGGCGCCGTTAATGCCGATGTTATACACTATAAAAAACTCACCGGTCAGGATTTTCGTGGTCATTTCATTTACAATTATTTTCCCAAGGCGCCCAATAAGTTAGTATTTGACCACACAAGCGTCAGTGCATATGGCGGGAATATCACCGCAACGGGCAATCTCCTCTTTCCTGCCGGTCCCTTCTATTATGGGTTAAAGGGAGAGACGAAGAAAGTCTCGCTTCAACCCTTTTTAACGGCAATGCGCGGCAGAGAAGAGACCTTCAGCGGGTTCATGGATGCGTCGCTCACACTTGCCGGGGTCTCCAAAAATCCGGACACAATCCGTGGTGACGCCACATTTGATGTTACGCAGAGCCGCATGATTGGAAATGTGATTCTCCTGACCCTGGGAAAGGCACTGCATTCCACGCTCCTTGACGATATCACATTCTCACGCATCAGGGGTGCTGCGGAAATCAATAATGGCGGCGTTCACTTTCGGGATATTCAGTTCACAAGTCCCATCATCAATATGAGCATTAACGGGCTTGTTGATTTTCATGAAAACGCCGACATCAACTGTTATCTCATGTTCAGCAAAAATCCCATCCTTTCCTTTCCCATCATCAGGCAGGTGAGGGAGCTTCTTGAGCTCCTGGGGCGTGCAATTTTCAAATACCGCATTACGGGCAACTTAAAAAAGCCCCATGTTGAGGCAGTAGCACTGTCCACTGATGAAATTGGCAAGTTCCTTTCCGGATTCAGATGAAAGGAGGAAAGTCAGAGGGGAAAGTATATAGTTTGGAATTATTCCTCGAGGGTGACGTTCCAGTAAGCCACATCAATGAACTTTCGCCAGAGGGTGTGCTCCTCTTCGAGGAGCGGGCGATACATGAGCATGCTCCAGTGCGGTTCGCGCGGCTTGCGAATGATATGCATTGAACATTCGGAAGGGAGCTGGTCACCCTTTATCGCATTGCACTGGATGCAGGCGAGGACGACGTTTGCCCAAGTGCTTCTCCCGCCGCGGCTTCGCGGGACAACATGGTCAATCGTCAGCTCATAGCGAGGTAGAACACTGCCGCAATACTGGCAGGTGAAATTGTCGCGCTGGTAAATGTTGCGTCGGTTGAATTTTACGTAATGTTTCGGCAGTTTGTTGCAGCGTCGGAGAAGGATGACCTCCGGGACGAGAAGGGGATAGCTGGGGGTATGGATGACATCACCATCGGCAAAGCGCGACATGTCCCGCCAGGAATTAAAGTCAATGACCTCATAATCGTCCGTCACCACGCGGGCAAGGTCCTGGTAGAGGAGCGTGACGGCGCGTTTGACCGAGCAAACATGAATAGCCATCCAGTGTTTGTTCAGGACTAACACATTTCTGTTCAGAACTTGAGTCATCGCTCTCTCAGCCTTAAAAAAACTGTAAACGCCGGATTTTTCGCCCCAATAGGAAATTTTTGTTCACATAATATTTTTTACAGCATATTGTCCAGAAAAATAATTCTTACGCGCAAAATAATGAGATAAAAATTTACAACCACAAAGTCAGATAGGCACAAAAAATCGCAAGAGACATAATCACAATTTAATGACACTTGACAGGGGAGAAGTCTTTGAAAAGCATTGTCATGATTTTTGCACATTTCACGAAGAGATGATTTTGAGGGAGGTGACGGATGGGCAAACTGGGATTGACAAGGGAGGAGGTGCTGGGACTCCTGAATGCTCATGTCCGCACGGAGAATCTCAGAAAGCACTGCCTTGCCACAGAGGCAGTCATGCGGCGGC
>JAPLSR010000461.1 GCA_026398545.1 Candidatus Sumerlaeota bacterium
CATGAGGTTATGGTGTCACGGTTTTCGGAATTTCTGCAAAACCTGCGGCAAAAGGGAGATTCGACTAGTGAGATCTTTTGATTGATTTCAGAATAGTAGGTTGATCTTAACAGCAAATAAATACATCTTTGTAAATTGCAAATCTATTTCAAAGAAACAGGCAGGAACAAGCAGTTCCACCACTTCAATTAACAAGCGTCTGAAGTGGAGGCGCTGACTACGCGCCACTTAGCCGCGGCGTTATCTCTCTTGCGGGGACATGCCTCTGTGATGGCAGATTATATTTTTATGAGCGTTTACTGAGCCTGGTACGGCGTATAATTAGTGTATGAGCAATACATTTGAAAAGGTACTGGAGTTGATTCGGTCAGCGGATGTGAAAATATCCGAGCATGGATACGATGAGCTTGCCGCCGATGGTATTCTCGTGCGAGATGTCATGGTGCACCTGACTGACGGCGCAGTCGTCGAAGATTACCCTGATTATCCGAAGGGTCCGTGTGTTCTGGTGTTGCAAAAAGACGGCGAAGGCAAACCCCTACATGTGGTCTGGGGTATCCCGAAAGGTGCACTTTCTCCAGCCATACTGGTAACCGCCTATAGGCCCGATCCGAACCTGTGGACGGAGGATTTTATGAGGAGGAAGAAGAAATGAACAAGAGACAAAAGACAAAACTAATCCACGAGGGGCAGTACGTGGCGGAAGTTGACGTCGAAGTGGTCGAAGGCGAGACGGGGTGGACCCCGTATTTATCACTTGAAGACGCATACAAGTTGGACGACGTGCGGAACGCCCTGCGACGCGGGGACATCAAGGGCGCTACAAAACTGGCACGTGTTTTTGCTCTGACCCCGGTGGCTATGTAAGTGTACGATCAGCGAACCACGGGCTGCAGCCGATTCTACGAAATCTACGGAAAAAAAATATTAGGCAATTGTTGAAGTCGATAAAAAAGCCTTGACGTTCAAGCCGTTTTGTCCCATAAAATATAATTGGTAAAAAGAGAGAGAGAAAGAGCAGTTTATTTTGCCCTGAAAAAACGGGGCGGTGATTTTGTATGTCAAGGTTTTATGGAAATAGACGTGGCGGGTTTACCGCGCTGGAGATTGTCATCGTCCTGATGATACTTTCCATCTTCTCAACATTTGCCATTCTTTCCTATCAATCTTACAAAAAGCAGGCGCGGCTCAGGAGCGCCGCCCAGTCGCTCCAATCCACCTTGAGCACGGCGCGGATGCTGTCAATCAATCAAAATACAAACTTTCAGGTGCGCATCGATATTAACAATGGCAATTTCTGGATAGACAGACTTGACGGGTCGGGGAGAATCGTCAAACCGAAGGTGACGGGTGTGAACTGGCTGCCGGATGATGTCCTCTTTACCGAGGTGCAGAAGAATGGCGCATCTGTTTATTCTGGCATTATCCCGATTTTGTTCCGCGCCAATGGCACATCAGAATACACGTCTATTTACATAGTCGGGGCGAACACGGACACATCCATCGGGGAGAATTATTTCACCATACGTATTTATCCCTCCACCGGTCTCACCCATACATACAAGAACCAGCGAAGATAACACTGACATTGATATGAGAAAAATAAGCCCCACTTTTTTTGCAGTCCATTTCCCTGTTAAAATGTTTGCATGGAGAAGAGGGTATTCCCTTATTGAAGTCCTTGTGAGTGTGGCGATTCTTCTGGCTGGCATCATCTCAATTGTCAATTTTTTCCCCCTTGGTTTGAAGGCGCAATATCGGGCGGGGGACATCTCCCATGCGGCGCTTCTGGCGCAGATGAAGGCGGAGGAGATAAGGAGGGATTGTGACCGTGCGGGGCGCATGATTGCCACCATTCGTGACCTGCACTCACCAACGGAGCCCATCACATTTCCCAATGAGCCCCGCTTCGCCTATTGTTTCTGCGGTATTTCACTGCTGAACCCTCATAATGACCCGAGCGACCCGAGGAGCGCCTTCGGCGTGGCACGGGTCATTATCATGTATAGTAAGGAATACAGGGGAAGGAATGAGGTCTTGTACGAACTGCGGTTTGACCAGTGAGCGGGCGTGATATGAGACGATATCTTTCCATACGATTCGGGGTATCCATGATAGAGATGCTGGTGGCGCTTGCCGTTGCGGGCGTCTTCCTTGCCGGCGTGCTGGAGACATTTGTCTCAATTATCCGAGCCTCGGACATGGCAGAGACCCAGCTGGAGGCGGTTGCCAATGCCCGCACCGCCTTAGAGCGGATGTCCGTGGACATCAAAGCCGCCCGCATTGACCCGCGGCGCCCCATCCAGACCTTTCATGGGATTCATACAGACCTTACCTATGGCGATGGGATTGATAATGATGAGGATGGGCGTGTGGATGAGGAGGTCCATAACGGTAGTGATGATGACGGCGACTACCAGGTGATGAACGACGACCTGCATGAGAGTCTGGGCGGCGGGTTTATAGAGCGTCCTGTCCTTGTGAACATGGCAGACCTCGGAGACCGCCATGTGGATGAGGATTGTCGTTTCTCGGCGGACACCCTTGATTTCATCACCTTTCCAGACCCGAATAATCCCGGTTATCGTGAACAGACCATCAGTTATGAGTTAACGACCTTTGACGGTCAGCCCAATGTCCTTGTCCGCCATGTCACCTATAACCCTCATGACCCCCAGAATATCCGCACAGAGTTTGACCCTATTGCCTTCAATGTCCTTTCCCTAAGCCTTCTTTACTGGGACCCCAACCGGATTCCGATGAACTGGGTCACATCATGGGATTCCCTTTATGCGCCCTTTTTCCCTGACCCCCAGATTGAACTCCCTGTGGAGGTTCATATAAGCGTTACCGTTTATGCTGGCAGTGCGCCATTTAATGAATACAAACCCGGTCAGAGGGTGGAAACGGTCACCCTTGAGACCACAGTGAATATTGAGCAAGTGTTGAAAGATGAACGCTACCGGAACTTATTATAAGAGATGCCGTGGTGCCGGGCGCGAGGCGGGTGCCACCCTTCTCATCGTCCTTGTGATTCTTTCAATCCTCGCCCTGATTGCCACAACCCTCTCATTCACTTCCCGCCTTGAGGTGATATCATCGGCGAATTTTGCCGAGGGGCTGCAAGCGCGCATGGCTGCCGCAACGGGCGTTCAGGCATCGACGCCGCTCCTCCCCCAGGGCATCCCATATGCCGCCTATTCCCAGCGCTGGGCTGTTCAGACATCAGCCAACTTCGCTGACGTGGCAACGAGGGCTGAAGGCATCCTGCGGGAGGGCTCGCAGGGTTCCCACCTCGCCGATATTGTGATTGAGGACGAATCTGCCAAGGTGAACATTAACACCTCAAGTGAGGAATTTCTCAAAAATGCCTTTGCCTCCATCCTGAAGAGTCATCAACTTTCCCCCGCCCCAGCCGCATCGCTGGCAAAAGAGATTGTTGCCTACCGGCTTGGACCTGATGGCAAACCCGGCGTTACAGGCAAGGATGATGATGGTGACAGCCCATTTTCCGATGTGACTAAGGACGGTCTTGATAATGACCATGATGGGCGGGTGGATAATCCTGAGGAGGCGCTCATCAAGACCGCCAGTCAGGAACAAGAAAATAATCAATCCGGGAATATGCCGGTCAGCGGGGGCGGGCAAGAGAATGTCAGCGCTCAGAAAGGGGTGGATGAGCCGGATGAGTTCATACCTGACCCCTCGCGAGCGCCCAATGGCGATGACAGACCATTTCTATCCCTCGCCGAGTTGCACACACTCCCATCGATGACAAATGAACTGTATGAGACGCTGGCTCCCTACCTCACAGTTTATTCCACAAGTGAACCGGTCTATTCCCTGAACGGGAGTTCGGTGGAAAAGGTGGATGCCAATACTGCCACGGCGCAGGAAATTTACGAAGCCCTTCTCAGGCGATTCCCCGACCGGGAACAAAATCTGCTTAAACAGTTCGCCGTGAATATCGTGGATGCGGGGGATGCGGATTCCATACCCACCCAGTTGCCGGGAGATTCATCCGACTATCCAATACTCGGCACAGAAATGACCCCATATATCAACGAAGTCTGGCCTGATTCTGTGACGGACGAGAAAGATGGGGATGACGGTCAGTATGTGGAACTCTTCAATCCTTACGATGAGGACATGGCGGTGGATGGGTGGGAGGTTGAGGCGGGAGGCTCCACCGTTATTCTTAATGGACAGATAGCCGCCAGGGGGTATATCGTTGTCACGGATGATTATAACAATCAAAATGACCCCACTCCAGAGGATATCAAGGGATATGGCAGCCTTTATGACATTTTTGGCGTGGTGCAGGGAGGTTCGGCGCGCAGGATTATTGAAAAACGCGATTTTAATATCCCGAATGATTCCGGCATTGTGCATTTGAGGGACAGGGATGGACACCTGATTGATTATTTTTCATACAGTGACGGAACCTTCAGGGGTGTTAAGAAGAGTTTTCAGAGGGATGACCCGCGGGTGCGACTCGCCACATGGGCATTCTGCACACCGCTGAATACCAACAGTAATTACCAGAACTCCCCACAGAAGGCGGGGGAGTTGGCGCCCTTTAAGGTTCGGGACAGGCTTTTTGAGAGCCCTGTTGACCTGATGGAAGTCTTTGCGGGGTACTCAAGTCTTATGAAGGCGGATACACGGGCGCTCGCTCTGAATGCGGGCAGGACCTGGGCATTACCCGTGATTGATGCCGCCGGCGCCAATGAGCTGGACCTCCGCCTTGTGGATATTTTCACCATCAGAAGTCGCGTCCGACTTGGGGCTGAAAAGATTATTGAGACTCTGGGACGCGTGGATGAGGATGACCTTTACAGGCTCATGGCAAAGGAGCAGGCGCCGGAATATGAGTATGGGCGATTGAACCTGAATACAGTGTCGCGGGAGGTTCTATGGGCTGTGCCGGGACTTGAACCGCGTTTTATTGACCATGTGGAGCAGTATCGTCAGAAGGTTGAGCAGGCGGTGGGGCGGGGTGAGAAAGATGCGCCAGCCGCCCCGTTTGAGAATGTGACGGATGTGGCGCGTCTTGCCATGACCTTTTCACGGAGTGAGGGCGGGCTCAAGGAATCAAGCCGGCAGGAGATACTGGAGCGCCTGCGGGCATTTTTGCCATATGTGACAGTGAGCTCCACGTCCTTCATGATTTATTCCGAAAACCATTTCAGGACGCCGCGGCGGACAGGGGAGACGCCGGAGGATATTCGCAATCCTGCGTGCTCCACCGTGCGGGCGCTCATACAGGTCGTGCCCGGCGGCGCACCCCATATTATCGACTGGTGCTACCTTTCACAATAACCTTCCCGAAAGAAAATGGAGCAAATCACGCCAAGATTAAAGCATTCACCAATTCTCTGCCGGTGAGCGGAGACGGCAGTGGTTTGCCATCCTGATGATACAGATTTATTGTCTCTTCTATGATATGGCATAATTCATTGAATACTTCATGCTCATCGCTTCCATGGCAGCCGCCATAAAAAAGCTCCGGACAGCTGCCGATGAAGCATCCATCTTTCTCGGACCACTCGATAATCTTTACATATCTGGCTTCTTCATTCATTTTTTAGCCTCCTCTATGGCAAGACGCACCGATTTTTCCTGATAATGTTTTGCGTCACCGCCTTCTTTTCCTGAAATAGTAATCGGCTTCGTGACATTGGGATGGACAAAGTTCCGATGATCTCCTTTTCCTCCTCTGTCAATAAAGCCCGCCTTCAGCAAATCGCTTATGAGATCTCTTATCTTCCTTGGCATTCGCTATCCTGCGACTCAAGATAAAAAATCCCTGACCGAAAATTACAGTTTGATTATCTGATTTAACTGCCCACGTATGTCAAATGGAATTCTTCTGGTGTTTATCAAATGAAGGTTGGATGGTCAGCCACCCATGAAATTTAAGCTTGAATGGAAAGAACAGCGATAGTTATTGTCAGAAGCGAATGATAAAAGATGAGGATTTGGCTCGAATCGGGATTCGGGTCATAAAGGAGATGAAATCTTAATCATACTCGCAGGGGAGTTTGACCCCATGCCCCCTGAGAAAGGTTCCGAAAAACGATATGAAAATGGAGCAAATGGTTGAGATTGCCCCCATTGATTCAAATAACTCCTTCCTGTCAAACCCTTCTCACGATTTCGGGAAATGCATCCTTGAGTAATCACCATATTTTTATCTATTGACAAATAGGAATATTTTCATAATTTAGTAATGTTCTTTTTACAGAATATCCCGAAAATATTCCTGATGGGAGGTAAATTATGGATAAGATTCGGATATTTTTTATGGTGACGATACTTCTGGCGACTTGCATCCCCATAACATTTTGCGGGCAACCCAGCCCCGCCGACCGCATTGTAAATTCACTTGCTCAAAATCCGGACCGCACGGCCATAGCGGCTATAGAGTCCCTGCATTTCAATGATGTTTGGGCTTATTACATTGACACCGGTGTCTGGGAGGAGATCCATCCTTCCGGGATTACTCCGGAAGCCATGCGTAACCACTCCGCTGTTTATGATCCCATTAATCAGCGGATGATTATCTCAGGAGGGATGAACGACTGGTATTCCTATGTTGTTGGAACGATCTGGTCCCTTTCCCTGATACCCGGTTCGGAGACCTGGTCTGTGGATGGTCCCACGACGGGATATTTCCCGGGAGATTTTTCCAATGATGATATGCTCTATTCTCCCAGTTTAAAATCCATTGTGGGGTATAGGAGCGATTTGTCAACTCCCGTGCTCTATTTGTGGAATATGGAGACAAATGTCGCCCAGCAAATCAATTTTCCCAATTATCCTTCCCGAAGAACTTATGCGGCGGTGGCCCTGGACGAAAAGCGAAACCGGCTGATTCTCTATGGTGGAGGCGATGGCGCCACGGTGGTATATGATGAACTGTGGTCGCTTGATTTGACGCCCGGTGCGGAACAATGGACCCAACTCCCGCGTCTGGGCGACGCCCCTCCTGTAAAATGGCTCCTGCGCGCCGTGGTGGATTCTGTCCGTGACAAGTTCATCCTTTACGGCGGCAATTCCTTTCCCAATTGGACGGACGGCGATTACAAGGACACAACTTATGAACTGGACCTTACATCCGATACCTGGACCCTTGTTCCCACCATCACGCCTCCCTCGGCGCGTGGCCAATACGGCGTTATATGGGACCCGCTGATGCGCCGGGAATTTATATTCGGCGGTCTGTATCGGGTTGGCGCAGCCGCAGAAAATATTATCACCTATAACGAAATATGGACCTATGACAACGATTCGCAATCCTGGTTCCAGCAGCTGCCATCCGGCCCAAAGCCGCAAATCCGGCGCAGACCGACAGCCGTCTTCGATGAGGCGAATCGCCGCATGATCATCTTTGGTGGACAACTGATCCGTCCCCTGGTCCAGGTGCAGACTGTTGTCTCGGTTCCCCTCAATGGGCGCAGGATTGACGGGGATTGCGTTACGGTCATGGCGGAAATTGTTACCGGCTCCGCTGAAAAGGTCCGGGACGTCCGATTCCAATATCGCCTGCCCAGCATCACGGGCGTCTGGACGGATATTATTCCAGCCGGATGCAACCACCCAAATCCTGACGCGGATTCCCCCTTTTATGTGCATTGGGATGTGACCGGTCTTTCTGACGGCGATGTTGATTTGCGAGCGTTCGCCACGGGCATAGACGGCATGGCCGACACCGCGCCCGATGACATCACGGTCATGATAGACCATGTCAATCCTGAAACCGACGAATCCCTCACGACAGACAGCCATGTTCAGATCACGTATGAAATTGACGAGAGCGTAATGAACGATATCGCCGTATCGGACGAATATTTAGGCTCCAATCCCAATGCCGTGAACGCGAACATGAGGATCAGGATTCCTGAAGGCACATTGACGACCGGCACGCTGGTGACGGCCTCCTTCGCCAACCTTGTGGATCATCCGGAGCTGGACCCCACCGGC